>JBGQCZ010000422.1:0-5413 GCA_041495645.1 Gemmataceae bacterium
ACTTCGTTCAGCGCGCCCGTCAATTCTCGCCGGAAGAATTGGCAACGCACACGCGGAAAGAACTGACGTTTCGGCGCTTGTTTGATGAAGGTCGTGGCGAGTATCGCGGTGAAATCGTACACGTGCAGGGCCGGCTCAAACGGCTAACTTGGATCGGAAGCAACAAGCTGCTGGAAAACGCGGGCATCAAGAACCTGTATGAGGCGTGGATCTTCGATGCGGCCTATTTCAGCAACCCGACTTGCGTGATTTTGAGCGAACTGCCTCCCGGCCTGGAACCGGGCGAAGACATTCGAAATGTGTGGGTCTCTTGCGACGGCTACTTCTTTAAGCGATACTTGTATGAGACGCCGGAAGTCAACGCGAAGACCAAGAGTCCGGTGAAGCGGCTCGCCCCGCTGGTCATCGGCCGAACCGCGACCGTGATTCAGCCCGAAGTTTCGGAAGCCGAGAAGCAAAGCGACCTGTGGAGTTATTTCGTCCCGGTTCTGATCGCCTTCGCCTTCGGAATGATCGCCTTGGCTTTGGTGCTGCATCGTTGGTTCATGAGCGGCGACCGAAAGGCCTACGCCGTATTGCAGAACGCCAAGCAGACCGAGTTTATCGCCCCGACCGAGTCGCCCACGTATCGAGATTACCCGCAGGAGCCGTCGGCTAACTGACAACACCGAACTTTCGTCCGACCCGAGGAGATTGGTTTCATGTCCAGCGAAAATGCCAATCCAGTGGAAGTTCCCGTGGCCGCACCCGCCGCTCCGCGGCGCGCTCCGGTGATCCGGCTGGGCGACACCGGCGAAGACTTTGGCGAGCGCATCCTGAAACGCCAGGTTCCCGCTTGGGTCATCAGCGTCGCCATTCACGCGGTGCTGCTCGGGCTATTCGTCCTTTTCGACCTGTTCATTGGCAGCAAGGTCAAGAAGGACATCGTCGCACAAGACAATCAGGAAATCGTCACCAAGGTCGAAGAAGAAGAAAAGAACCAGAACTTCGAAAACCCGGACATCGGTCTCGATCCGAACCTGCCCACGAATTACAACATCGACCGGATTGAAGATGTCAGCGTGCCCGGCCCGTTGAAGCCGGACGAAGCAGTCGGCAACAACATGGGCGACGGCCCGCAAATGACGCTGCCTCCGCCCCCCGGTTTGGGCGACACCAGCGCCGGCCAAGGCGGCAGCATTGATTCGGCGATCGCCGGAGTCGGCGGACTCGGCGCCGCGGGCGGCATGGGCGGCCCGCCGGTGATGGGCGGCTTCCGCGGCCGCAGCGGTTCGACCCGTGAAAAAATGATCCGCGAAGGCGGCGGCAATGCGGCTTCCGAGGCGTGCGTGGCGCGCGGTCTAATTTGGTTATCTAAGCAACAGAAGCCCGACGGCAGTTGGGAAATCGACGGCGGGCACAAGAGCAAGGTCGCCGGCACCGGCTTCGCGCTGCTCCCCTTCCTCGCCGCTGGTTACACCCACAAGGCCGCGCCGAAGGAATCCTACAATCCAGTCGACAAGGAAAAACGGGCTTCCAAGTATCCCAGTCAAATCGACAACGGCATTAAGTACCTCATCAGCAAGCAACAACCCTCCGGCGACTTCGGCACCAACAACATGTACGAACACGCCATCGCCGCCATGGCCCTGTGCGAAGCCTACGGCATGACCAACGATCAACGGCTGAAGGCACCCGCACAATCCGCCGTCAGGTACATCGTCAATGCACAGCACTCGGCCGGCGGGTGGCGCTACGCTCCCGGGCAAGCCGGTGATACCTCAGTGACCGGTTGGCAGGTTCAAGCTTTGAAATCCGCCCATCTGGCCGGCTTGGCGATTCCCAAAGAGGTCATGACCAAGTCGGGCCACTACCTCGATTCCTGCGCCGGAGGCACGACCTTCACGGGTGCGACTTACGGCTACACCGGCAAGGCGGGTTCGCCGTCGATGACCGCAGTTGGTTTGCTCTGCCGTCAATATCTGGGATGGGGCCCGAAGAATCCCGGCCTGATCGCGGGCGTTGAGGAGTTGAAAAAGATTTCGCCGAAGGACCTGAAGAACCCTGCCGATGATCGGGTATTCGACATCTACTACTTCTACTACGCGACGCAGGTCGTGCATTTCTACGGCGGGCCGGATTGGCACGACATGTGGAATCCTCGCATGCGCGATTGGCTTTTGGCCCTGCAAGTTCAAGGGCTTGGCCCGAACGCGGGCAGTTGGAACCCGGACGGTTCGATCACCGGCAGCGCCGGCGGGCGTTTGGCAACGACATGCCTGAGCCTGTTGACGGCCGAGGTCTACTACCGCCACCTGCCGCTCTACAAGCGCGAAGCGAGCGGCAAAGATCTGGACGGGAATTGATTCACAATAGAACGCGGATGACGCGGATTTAGCGGATTGACGCGGATTGACGCGGATCAGAAAAATGATCATTCTGATCCGCGTCAATCCGCGTCATCCGCGTTCTATTCGTTCCACAAGAATCGGCGGACGAATCATCTTACTCGCAGCAAGTGGTAGTTCTTTTTCCCGCTGCGCAGAATGATAAACGATGGTGAAGCGAGATGGCCCAGACCTAAGCGCGCGTCGGCGGACACGCGGACGTTGTTCACGTAGATCGCCCCGGAATCGAGCAACTGCCGAGCCTTGTTCTTGGACTCAGCCAATTTTGTTCGCACTAGCAGCGCCGGCAAATCCAATCCCGCTTCAAGTTCGCTGCGTGAAATCTCGGTTGACGGGGCGCTCGCGAACGCGGCCGCCAGCACCGCGTCCGACAAGTCCTTGATCTCGGAATGGTAGACGACCTCGGCGGCGCGACGGACTTCGTTCGCGGTCGCCTCGCCGTGAACCAGGCGCGTCGCTTCGAACGCCAGCGCTTGCTGCGCTTCGCGTTTTTGGGGCGCGGTCCGCGTCGCCTCTTCCAGTTCGCGGATTCGTTCGAGCGGCAGGAACGTGTAGAGCTTGAGGAACCGATCCACGTCCTGATCCTCCTGGCGAACCAGGTACTGGTAGAAATCCCAGGGCGTGGTGCGGGCCGGGTCCAACCACAGGGCGTTGCCGGCCGACTTGCCGAACTTCTCGCCGCTCGAAGTGGTGACGAGCGGCAGCGTCAGGCCGTAGGCGGGCTTTTGGCGAAGTCGGCGGATCAAGTCAACGCCGGCGGTAATGTTGCCCCACTGGTCGTTGCCGCCGATCTGCAGCGTGCAGCCGTGCTTGTCAAACAGGTGCAGAAAGTCGAACGCTTGCAACGTCATGTAGCTGAATTCGGTGTAGCTAATGCCCTGCTCGCTCTCCAATCGGCGTTTCACGGAATCCTTGGCGAGCATGTACGCCAGCGTAAAGTGCTTGCCGACCTCGCGCAGCCAGTCGATGAACCCCATCTGGCCGATCCAATCGAAATTGTTCAGCATCACCGGCGCGTTGGCCGCGCTGAAATCGAAAAACAGTTCCATCTGTTTGCGGATGGCTTGCGCGTTGCGATCAATTTGCTCGGGAGTCTGGAGGTTGCGTTCGTCCGACCGCCCGCTGGGGTCGCCGATCATGCCTGTCGCCTCGCCGACCATGAGCAAGACCCGATGGCCGGCGCGCTGGAAATGCGCCAGCGCCATGATCGGCACGACGTGGCCCAGGTGCAAACTATCGGCGGTGGGATCGAAACCGGCGTAGACGGTGACGGGTTGCTTGTCGAGGTATTCGCCGAGCTGCGGATCGCTCTCTTGAGCGAAAAACCCGCGTTCCTTCAACGTCTGCAATAGCCCGGCCATGATCCTTCCCTTGACAAACGGACCCAACGAACGCGACGGCATTCAGGAGATCAAACCGAATCGACAGGTTCACCCTCCCTGTTTCTTCGCGGCGGCGACGAGTTCCTGCAGGTAGGCTTCCACGTCGCGGTTGCCTTGGGTGCGGGCCTCGGTCAGGCCGGCTTCGGCGAACTTGAGCGCCCGCGCGCCTTGCCGGAGCGTGAGCATGGTTTCGGCGGCCGAGCCGCGATACTTTAGTTCGCCCGGTACCCGCGTGATCAGCGATTCGAATGCCTCGGCGGCTTTCTCCGCGTCGCCCTTCTTGGCCAGCAGTTGAGCGCGGCGAAGTTCGTAATCGCCTTGCCGCTTGCTGCCGTTCCGCTCGCCATCGGCTTTCAGTCCTTCCTCAACGTTGCGTAGCGCGGACTCCCAGTCGGTTCGCGCCAGCGCTTGGTCGATCAAATACTTGAAGAACGGGAACAGATCGGGCCGAGCTGGATCGACGGGCCGCTCGATAATCGCGCGAATGAACTTCCCCGCCAGATCGCCGGCATCCAAGGCGAGCGCGGCCTTGTGTGCTTTCTCCAACTGTTCGACGGTGAGCGGTCCGACATCGAGCGCGGCCAGATCGGCGGTGTTCATGGCCCCGAAGTCGATGGGTGGCAGGGGCGGGGCCGTATCCACGGCAAGTTTGTGGCGCAGGCGGTCGAAGTCGTAGAGTTGCAGTTTGCCCGCCGGATCGTTCTTCGCGGTTCGCGGCGCACTGCCGTTGAAACTCTGCTCCAGGAACAGAATCGCTCCGAGCAGCTTACGACGAAGGACGAATTGACCCGCCGCGTCGATCGGCGTATTCCCGGCGAGCGATTTCAACGTTCGATGCGTCCAGACTTCCTCGAAATAGTTTTGAGCGCGCTCCGTGGTTTTCGCTACCATCTCGGCGGTCGCCTTGCCGTACGTGGGAAACACCATGGCTTCGATGGTCACGTCGCCGAATTGGGCCTCGCCCAGGTGGGACTTTTCTTCCACAATGTTGGCGCCCAGTTTCAACTTGACCTCGATCATGAGCTTGTCGAGGTTGGCCGGGTTCGGATGCCAAAGCTGCAGCACGTCGCCGATGAGCATCATGTAAGCGCCGAGGCCCGCCGACGAAGGCGCGGCCGCGCCGATCAAGCCTGATGTTTCTTCCAGCACCAATGCCGTTAAGACTCCTTCTTCGCTGACCTGTCGCGCGCCGATCATGCGTCCGGCCGTCTCCCATTCTTGAAGCAACGACAAGATCGCTTGCTGGTTGGAATAGCGCACCAATCGGCGATGTTGTTGGTAGTCGGCTTGCTCGATCATTTCGTCGCCGAGGCGCAGCGCTTCGCCCAGTGCCCAGGCCTCGGCCGCCCGCGTCTCGTCCGACTCTTTTTGCACGTAGCGATCGAGATGCTCGAGCGACTTGGGGTTGTCGCCCAGCCAGGCGCGAAGCAGCGCCGAGTTGTACCACGCCAGCGCGTCGGCCTTCGGCTCCGAGGCCAGAATCTCGAACGCCTTGGCGGACTCGCTGAGCTTGCCCGAATTGCCCTTGGCGAGCGCATCGTGCCAGGCCGACGGCCGCTTCGATTCGGTGCCCAGCAACTTGTACTCGCGTCGCGCCAAGAGCGGGGTACGGCTCGCGTCACCGAAAGCCTCGTCGAACGCCTG
>JBGQCZ010000423.1:0-5406 GCA_041495645.1 Gemmataceae bacterium
CAACGGTTCAACATAGGCCGTCAACGGATCGCTTGACTCGTATGAAGCGATCACTCGGTCGCACCCTTCAGGGAAAACAAATTCCTCCTCAAAAATCTGGTCCCAAATGGCCTTGTGAATTCCAAATGGGTCTCGCTTGGTAGGCGGGAACAAATCGACGACCAGCGCATGAATGCCCGCGTCGAGGAAATCCACGATCTTCCCAATGAATTCGTTCAGAGACTTGTTGCTGTCCTTGTTGCCTGGAGACACGATCTCGATGATGGCCACAATGTCGCCGAGATGATGGCGGACGACGATGCGATTGGCCTTCTTTGCGTAGAACTGCCGGCCCGATTGCCGCATGATTCTTGCTGTCGGCCGATCCACGGTTGCGGTTCCACCTGTCGGACGTTGATCGCGCCGAGCCTTCGGCCGGGTTTCAATGGCCAAAACGTCGCCTTCCTTTGGTCCCGACTTTTGCTCGACAAGCGCGGACAGCCCTTTCGGCAATAGCCCGCGATTGAGGGCGTTCTTGATTGCAATCGACCACGTCTGGTGGAAATCGTGGAATAGTCCGGATGGCACTCGAGTCCAATCGTGAACCGGCATGGCGAATCCTCCCGATGGGATTATACCGCGCCGCTCAATGCAGTGTTCTTCTCTCGAAGCCGACGTTTTGCTCACACCACAGGGCCCAGCGGAAGAGTTCTTCCTCGCAGAAGCGATCGCCGGTGACTTGGGCGCACAGCGGCATGCCGTCGGGCGACCAGCCGATGGGGAACGAGATGACCGGCAATCCGGTGTAACTCCAGGGCGAATTGAAGGCGGGATCGCCGGTGGTTTCGGTGGGCGGGGCAGGGCCGAGTGCGGCGGGCGTGATGTAAGCCGGGGCCACGCCCAGTTGCAATTGCTCGCTCATCGCGTCCGTGAGCACGTCTTTGTGATGCAGGCTTCGAACGTACTCGGTCGCCGAGGTGCGAAAGCCTTCCTGAATGAGCGAGGTGATTCGCGGCGGATAATCTTCCGGGTGCCGTTTGATTCGCGGCTCGTGAAACTCCGCCGATTCGACCGCCATGATGATGCGGTGCATGTTCAGCACTTCGGCGAACGCGGCGGGAGGATCGACATCGACAATCGAAGCCCCGGCCGCATGCAACTTGTTCATGGCGACGACCATCGCGTTGCGCATGGCCGGATCGACGCGCTCGTTGAACAGTCCGCCCAATCTACCCAGCGATGGCGGATGTTCCGGTTCGGTCGATGCCGTCTTGGCGCTGAACGACGGCGTCGGATCGGCAATCGCGCTAAACAGAATCGCCAGGTCGCGTACGCAGCTCGCCATTACGCCCGGATGGTCCATCGAGGGCGCTAGCGGAACGATGCCGTCAAGGCTGACGCGGCCATATGTCGGCTTGATCCCGCACACGCCGCAAAACGAAGCCGGTCGCGTGATCGAACCACCGGTTTGCGAGGCGAGCGCGCCTAGGCACATCCCGCAAGCTACCGCCGCGGCGCTGCCGCTGCTGCTGCCGCCGGGTGTGCGGTCGAGATTCCAGGGATTTCGCGTGGGCGGCGGATCGAAACTGGCGAAGGCGGTGGTGACGGTCTTTCCCATCAGCACGGCGCCGGCCTGCCGCAAGCGCTCGACCACCACGCAATCGCGACGAGCGATGCTCTGCGCCCAGAGTTTCGAACCGGCGGCGGTGGGCCAATCAAACACGTCGAAAATGTCTTTCACGCCGATGGGGATGCCGTGCAACGGGCCGCGATACTGGCCTTGCTCGATCTCTTTGGTAAGGGCCGCGGCTTGTTCGCGGGCTTCGTCGCTCGCCACAAATACCCACGCCCGAACCTTGCTTTCCAGTTGATCCACGCGGGCCAGGCATTGGTTCAGCAGTTCGACGGGTGTGAGCTTACGGGTGCGAATGGCCTCGGCGGCTTCGTGAATGGTCAACATGCATGGCCTGCGAAAGGAGAGTTTTGCGGGACGGATGATCGAAATATCGTCATAGGCGCGAATGGGTTCGCGTCCATATGGCCACGCATGATTTTGCCACACAAGCCTGAAGCGCAAGCGAAGGACGGCCGACATCCTTCGCTTGCGCGTCAGGCTTGTGTGGAAAAATCATGCGCGGCCAGGATGGCTATTTGTCCGTGTCCTTTTCTTCTTCTCGTGGCACGAACTTCAGGGCGGCTGAATTCATGCAGAAGCGTTGGCCGGTGGGCTTTGGGCCATCGTCGAAAACGTGGCCGAGATGGGCATCGCAGCGGCTGCACAATGCTTCCGTCCGCTTGACGCCGAGTTTGTAATCGGATTTGAGCGTGACGAAGTTGTCATCGACAGCTTGCCAAAAACTGGGCCAACCGGTTTTGGAATCGAACTTGGTATTTGAGTCGAAGAGCGGTTGCTCGCAGCACACGCACACGAAAATTCCGTCGCCGTGATGGTTCCAGAATTCGCCGGTAAACGAACATTCGGTGCCGCCGTGGCGGGTCACGCTGTACTGCTCTGGCGTGAGTTGGGCGCGCCATTCCGCGTCGGTCTTCTCCACGCGCTCGCCCAACGGTTTCCCTTGCCGTTCGATCACCGGCTTCCCGCCGAATCCAAATAAGCCTGCCATGTATGCCCCCGTTGCGACGATCGCGATGGAAACGAAAAAGGCGATGAGCAATCGGCGTTTCATACGTCCCCCGGGAAACGCGTGTAACCTTGGCCATTATACACCCGCGCAATCGGCATGCGGGTGGAAAGTCTGTTGAGACGCTCATTGAGACTTCGTGGAGGAAGGGAACATCGAGCGGCCACAGACCTGTTGTGTGTGTCGCGATGCTCGTCACAATCACGCACATTGTTTGGCTTCAAATAGAACGAAGTATCATATTGGCATACAACAAGTTATGTCAACAATTTGCCGCGCGCGAGTTGCGGTTTCGCGCGCCAGAAAACTCATACAATAGCACGCAGCGCGTGACGGGGGGTCGATCCGGCCCCCCGTGATCGTTCCCAGGGTCGGTTGGCGTCTGTCTCGCGAACCACCGCCCGCAGTTGCCGCATGCCGCGGCTTCCCCATGCCCGAAGAATCTGGCAA
The DNA here is from genome assembly GCA_041495645.1 of Gemmataceae bacterium. Lineage (GTDB taxonomy): Bacteria > Planctomycetota > Planctomycetia > Gemmatales > Gemmataceae > JBGQCZ01. Next base: position 3,072 of record JBGQCZ010000423.1, read on the forward strand.
GTCGCCCCTTCGTCGCGCTGCTCAAGTCATTGTCGTCGGCAGCGTGATGTTCACGTTTATCTCGTACTGGAAGACCGCCGCGGTCGTCTTGTGCGATTTGGCCAGCACCGCCTACTACATCGGCGGCATCGCCGAACAAGCGATCGGCCCGGCGGCGCCTTGGTTCATCCTTGGCGTGATGGTCTTCAGCTACGCGGTCCGCAATGTCTACATCGAAAGCTGTTCGATGTTCGTCCGCGGCGGGGTTTACCGGGTGGTCCGCGAGGCCATGGGCGGGTTCATGGGCAAGCTGTCGGTTTCGGCGCTCATCTTCGATTACATTCTCACCGGCCCGATCAGTTCCGTTTCGGCCGGGCAATACATCTTTGGTCTCATGCTTGAGACGGCGAAGTACTTCGGCTTCCCCGTGGAAGACAAGCCGGTCGCCGACGCCATCAAGCAATGGGGCGCCGTCGCCTTCGCGGTCCTGGTCACGCTGTACTTTTTCTGGCAAAACCTGAAGGGCATTCACGAATCGAGCGACAAAGCGTTCAAGATTATGGTCGCCACCACAGTCATGGCCGTGGTGATCCTGAGTTGGTGCGGGCTGACGTTGGCGGTACAAGGGCCGGCGCCGGTCAAGGCCGACGACTACCAAAATCTCGGGAAGATGTCGAAGGAGGACGCCGCCAAAGTCGAGCGCAATTCAGTGCCCATGGCGCCGACCTTTGAGCGTAAGCCAAACCCGAACACGGGCAAGGACACCGACCCCCTTGGCTTCATCAGCAACACCCAACTTGGCGAAAAGCTGCGCTCGGGCAACTTCGGTTGGCTGGGAATCATCGGTCTAATCGGCGTGTTGATTGCCTTCGGCCATTCGATTCTGGCCATGAGCGGTGAGGAAACGCTGGCTCAGGTCTACCGCGAAGTCGAAGCGCCCAAGCTGCCGAATTTTCGCAAGGCCGCGTTCGTGGTCTTCGTTTATAGCCTCGGGCTCACCTCCGCGATCTCCTTCCTGGCCGTGTTGCTCATCCCCAACGACGTGCGCATGGCGACCTACGCCGACAATCTGATCGGCGGCTTGTCGATGCACGTGCTCGGCCCGGTTTGGGCCAAGTTGTTGCTGAACGCCTTCGTTGTGGTCATCGGGGCGTTGATTCTCTCGGGAGCCGTCAACACGGCGATCATCGGCTCCAACGGCGTGCTCAATCGCGTGGCCGAGGATGGCGTGCTGCCGACCTGGCTGCTCCGGCCGCACCCCAAATACGGAACCACCTATCGGGTGCTGTTTCTCATCCTGTTCTTGAAGCTGTTCACGATCATCGTCAGCCAAGGCGACGTGCTCTTGCTCGGCGAAGCCTACGCGTTCGGCGTCATTTGGAGTTTCGTGTTCATGTCGGCGTCGATGGTCATTCTTCGGTTCAAGGACAAATCGCCGCGCGAGTTTCGCATGCCGTTCAACCTGCGTTTCGGTTCAACGGAAGTTCCATTCGGCTTGATTGCCGTGTTTCTGATCCTGATTGGCGCGGCCGTCATGAATTTGCTCACCAAGGATGTCGCCACGATCGCCGGCTTGATCTTCACGGGCGCGTTCCTCGCCATCTTCTCGATTTCGGAGCGGTTGTCCCATCGCAAACGCACCCGCGATAAGGGACACAAGCACGTCGAGCAGTTCAACGTCGAGGCCAAGGATGAGATCGCGCTCAGCCGCGAAACGCTGAGGTTGGAACCGAGACCCTACCTCAAGTTGATCGCGATTCGTTCGCCGCAAAATCTGTTCATGCTCGAAAAGGCCTTAGCCGAGACCGATCCGGAAACGACCAACGTGGTGGTGATGACCGCCAAAGTCTTGCCGCGAGGCGATACCGCCGTGCGCGACGAACTCGACCCCTACGAGCAGCAACTCATGACCGCCGTAGTGGATCGCGCGGAAAAGGCCGGCAAGCAGGTCATTCCGTTGATTGTGCCGACCAACAATCCGCTCAATGCCGTTCTTCAAACGGCCCGCGATTTGAAGGCCCAGGAAGTGGTGATTGGCGCGTCCAATAAGTACGCCACCGACATGCAACTCGAAGAAGTCCAGTTCAATTGGATGGTCGTGAATGGAGACCAGACTCCGCCGCTTTCCGTTCGCATTCTCGGTCGGGATCGCGATGTTTACTTGGATGTGAACGGCGGCAACCGCATTCCCAAGATCAGCGAGCGTAAGGCCCGCAACGTGGCCGAATTGCGGGCCGCCGGCGTCGGTGTTCGCAGGGTGCTGCTCTATCACGACGGGACGGCTCACGGCAGCGACCTGTTTCGCCAGGTGCTGACCATGCTCGACCCACAATTGCATCTGGATTTCGCGGTGGCG
>JBGQCZ010000424.1:0-5397 GCA_041495645.1 Gemmataceae bacterium
CTCCGTGCCGTGAAAACGTCGGCTCCGAATTGTCCGCCGGCGATCGTCCTTGAAGGTCGCGCAGACTCCGCAGGAATTGGGGCCAGTTCTCGACTCGGTGCGGCCCGATCTGGCGAATACTCGCACCAATCAGGTCGGGATGACCGATGCGCACAAATTCCGGATAGACCCGCCCTACCTTCGGCATGAACGTGCAGTGAAGGCCAATGTCCGGTGAGGTCTGAACGTGCACCAACAAACCCAAGCAGTAGCCCACCACCAAGATGGTAGCGCAAATGACCAGACCTTTTCGTCCTGTATTTGATCGCATCAAACCAATCCGCTTCGTGGGCGTTGACCTCGGTCAATTGTAGGATTGGAGCGCCGAAAGCGCCAGTATTCGGCGCCGAAAACATGGAAACCGCCGAATTCAAGCGCCGAATCTTAGCGATGATTGAAAATTCGGCGCACAAATCTTGATTCTCAACTTCTTTCCAAATTGTGTCTTATGATTGTAACGAAGCGACTTCCGCGCGGTATCAAGCTTATTGGTACGCGGAATGCAAAAGAACTAGCACCCCACATCGCTATCCGGAGCAGCATCAGGGATGATTGGAGGCAGTTTCGATGCTCATTTCGCCAGTTTGGCAAATGAAGAGGGTTGATCTCGACCATCACGATGGAGTTGTCGGTCATGCTCATTTGAGCCACTACACTGCCAAGTATCGGGAATGGGGCGATGGTGCGCCATTGGTCCTCGTACCGGGATTGGCCGGCGGGATCGATTTGGTTGCTCCGTTGGCGCGAGAACTTTCCAAACACTTCCGCGTGATTGCCTACGAGCTGCGCGGAGAAAATGACTGCTTCGCGCTGCGCCGTCGGTTCGGCATGAAGGACCTGGTTGAGGACTTAGCTGAGTTCCTCGAATGGCAGGGAGTGGAGCGGCCGGACGTGCTGGGCGTTTCGTTTGGCGGCGTCATCGGTATGGAGATGGCGGCCCGTTTCCCGCATCGGCTGCGAAGTCTCAGCGTGCAAGGGGTAGGCGCTCGGTTCGAGCGAGGTCTGATTCGATCCGTGGCGGGACTTGTGCTGGGCGGATTCCCGCTTCCCTCGGACAATCCGTTCGTCAATCAGTTTTTTCAGCTCCTGTTCGGCCGCGGTCCCCAACCGCGTTTCCTGATTGATCGCATCGCCCGGTTATGCTGGCAAACCGACCAAAGCGTGATGGCCCACCGCTTTCGCCTCGTACGGCATTCGGACTTAACTCGCTGCGTGAATCGCATTCGTATTCCGGTTCTGGCGATGTCCGCAGAGCGCGACGTGCTGGTTTCAAATCAAAGCCTGTGTGACTTGTACAACCGCTTGGAAGACGTGAAATTCATTCGATTGCCGACGGGCGGTCATCTCGCCTTTGTTCACGACCCTCGGCGGATCGCAAACGAAGTGATTACTTTTGCGACCAACGACGTGTAACGCGGACACTCTTGTCCGCGTTTGTCCGCGTTTGTCCGCGGGAGGCGGACATGAGTGTCCGCGTTACCATCATAGAATGCCCGGCGCCGCGACCTTGATGCCCTTCAAGGCCATCTTCAGCGCTTCCGGATTCGGCGCGACTTCCAGGGCCGTCGCCTTATCCACCATGTTCTTTTCGACCAATTGCCGCAGGCTTTCGGTAAAGTCCAACATACCTTCCAAGAAGCCGATGCGGATCGCGTCGGCCAGCTTTTTGTCTTCCGCTTTGATGATCAAATCGCGAATTGTCGGATTGATGATCATGATTTCATTTGTTGGCACTCGTTGCACGCCGGGCTTGATGCTCGGCAGCAACTTCTGCGCGACCACGGCCTTCAAGTTGAACGCCAAGGCTTGGCGAATGGCTGAGTGGATATCGGCCGGGAACAGGTCGAGAATACGGCTCAGGGTCGAAGGCGCGCTGGACGCGTGAATCGTTCCGAACACCAGGTGGCCGGTCTCGGCCGCGTTAATGCCCGCTTCAAAAGTGTCGCGGTCGCGCATTTCGCCCACGAGAATGATGTCCGGGTCTTCACGCACGGCGTGCTTCAACGCAATGTTCCAATCCTTCACGTCGATATACACTTCGCGCTGATTGATCACGGCCTTCTTGTCCGTGAAGACGTATTCGATCGGGTCCTCGATCGTCAGGATGTGGACGGCCTCGCGCTCGTTGATATAGTCGAGCATGCTGGCGATCGTGGTGGACTTTCCCGAGCCCGTCACGCCGGCCAGGATGATCATGCCCTGGTCGTAGCGGCACAGCTTTTCGATTGACGGCGGCAAGTGCAATCCTTCGAAGGTCGGAATCTTGTTGCTGACTCGCCGCGCCACCAGCGACCACTTGCCGCGTTGTCGAAGCACGTTGACGCGGAATCGGCACTCGTCGTTGCCGATCACCCAAGCGAAGTCGCACCCGCCGGTTTCGTCGAATACGCGAAGGTGCTTTTCGCCCATGATGGGGGTAAGCAGCCGTTCTATGTTCTCCTGTGACAGCGGCGGCAGGTCCATCTTCTTGATGAGACCGCGATGCCGCATCATGGGCGGCAGTCCCGCTTTCAAGTGCAAGTCGGAGCCTTCGTGTTTCATGACCGCGCGAAATAGCTTGTTGACCTCGGGCTCCTTCCGGGCCTCCGCGGGCAGTTTTACATCGACATCCAAGGATTCGATTTCAGCGGTTGCCATATCAAACCTCATTTGGCCCCGGGCTTGCCGAGGGAAAAAGAAGAGCCTCCCGCCACCAATCTTACGATTTCTGAAGGTCTCCGCAGACTAAATCCTGATGGGAATTCCGCGATCAGCAAGATATCGCTTGGTGGCTGGGATGCTGTATTCATCGTAATGAAAAATACTGGCGGCGAGCGCCGCATCGGCTCCGACGCGGAACGCTTCAAACAAGTGCGCAGGATGCCCGGCCCCGCCGCTGGCCACCACGGGTATTCCCACCGCGTTGGCCACCGCTTTGGTCATGGGTAAATCATACCCGTTTTTGGTGCCGTCCGCATCCATGGAAGTCAGCACGATTTCACCGGCGCCTAGTTCCTCAACTCGTTTCGCCCATGCCACCGCCTCCAAACCCGTCGCGATCCGCCCGCCGTTTATGTGCACTTCCCAGCGTTCCCGGCCATTCTCGAACGTGCGTTTCGGATCGATGTTCACCACCAGCGCCTGATTGCCGAATTTTCGCGCGATCGCGGTAATTAGGTCGGGGTTGTTTACGGCGGCCGAATTGAGGCTTACTTTTTCCGCTCCGGCTTGGATTAACCGTGTGGCGTCTTCAAGCGTGCGTATGCCGCCGCCCACGGTGTAGGGCATGAAGATCTGCTCCGAAACCCGGCGCACCACGTCTAGCATGATCTCGCGGCCTTCGTGGCTCGCCGTGATATCGAGGATCACCAGTTCGTCGGCCCCGTCCGCCTCATAGCGCCTCGCCACTTCGACCGGGTCGCCCGCGTCGCGCAGATTTTCAAAATGCGTTCCTTTCACGACCCGGCCGCGGTTTACGTCCAAACACGGGATGATGCGCTTCGTCAACATTCTGTGGCTCGGATAAACGCAAGATTGATAACGCGAGTGAACAGTTTCAGCCGAACCCAGTTTACGGTCATCGAACTTGCCGGTCAACGAATGACCGCCGTAAGATAATCCGCTTGAATTCGAAAAGTAATCCAATCGCGACGCATTTCAAAACACCTTATGGTTCTCGGCCGATTTCATAACATCTTACAGAGCAAACAAATAAGCATTGATTGAGCGCGTCACACGACAGAATTCGCGCGCGATGGCCCAATGGCGACCGATAATCATAACTACGATGATCGTAATAGTAATTTATTCTTGGCCTGAACCCTTACAACCCGCAATCTGTTCAGGATCGGAATAAACTGTAAATTCAATTTGACAAGTTTCTGAACACATTCTAGGTTTCCTTACCGCGATGGCCTTCCCCCCTCCGTCAATTGGCCTCAGGTGGTCGCCCTTGCCAACCTGACCTAGTTCGTCCTCTCAAGCAGGGGTAAGAATCATGCAGCTACTTTCCAATCTACTTCATTCAATTCGTCTGGTTGAGCGAACCGCGAATCGCCTGAACTCCGCTCGAGTGCATTTGTCGCTATCGGTTCTTGAAGACCGCGTGCAGCCGTCAACCAACCCGGTCGACTTGGGCGCCGCCGGCGATTACGCCGTGCTTGGCTTGCATCGGACTTATATCGAAAATCAACAATCGCTGATCGCGGGCGACGTTGGCGTCTCTCAGCGCGGCGGGCTTCGCAATGAAGTTCGCTCGTCGATCCAGGGCGACCTCGACGTTTGGTCGAAGAGCCAAGTGTCGGGCCGCGGAACGGTGACCGGTACGCTCACCGTCAACCAGGCTCAGCTGAACAATGCCGATCACGATGCTCTGGATGCGTCCTCAGTCGCGTCGAGACTCAAAGCGACGCAAACGTTTCGCCGAATTGACCGGGCCACCACGGTTTCCGGCAATGGTGACTTGAATGTGATCTCGGTGCGAGGCGACGTGACGGCCTCGCTAACGCTGAGCGGATCCGCAAACGACATCTTCATCGTCAACGTGCAGGGTGACCTTCGCTTGCGTGCACGCGAATCCGTGTCACTGGCAGGCGGCGTGACCGCCGATCACGTGATTCTCAATTTCACCGGCCGACGTGGCTTCGTCAGCGCTCAAGACGGCGTGGTCAACGGCACGGTCCTGGCTCCGCGTTACAGCGTCCACCTCAACGGATCAACTGTGAACGGCGAGGTGATCGCGGGCGGCGAAGAAATCGACCTTCAGCATAACTCCCGCGTGAACTTCGTGGCCTTCGATAACGGGGACAACAACCCTCCGCCTCCGCCCGTCACCGGCGCCACCTTTGCCGGCCTGGCGTTCTTAGACATGAACCACAACGGTGCGTTCGATGCCGGCGAGAGCTTGGCGGGCACCATAATTACCTTGACCGACGAAAACGGCGTGGCTACCCCTGCAATCGTCGGTAGCGATGGCACCTATTCGTTTGGAACAGTTAGTGCCGGAACCTACACGCTGTCCGCGGAAAACTTCACTAGCATGTCTGGAACTGCCACGGTGGGCACTGGCGCAACAGTTCCTGGGGCAGTCGAAGGAGATAACATCGCCGGAATCCAATTGAACAACGGCGATTCAGCGACCGGATATAACTTCTTCTACTACCCCAATTCGTAGCCTGAATGAACGAGCACCGGCCGGGAGTCGCAAGACTCCCGGCCTTTTTTTTGTCGCAGTTCACTGGCAAATTCTTGGTGGCCGAACCTTCACGCCGCGGGACCTCAGGCCGAGCGCGAAACGTAAACGGGACGCTCATCGAAGTAGGAACGAGACCAAACGATAGGGCTGCGGTGGCTTGGAAGCTGATTCACACCTGCCGGTCC
>JBGQCZ010000425.1:0-5396 GCA_041495645.1 Gemmataceae bacterium
GGAGCTTGCGCAGCTTGGTGTTGACCATCGTGTCGATGTAGTTCTTTTCGGCCGATTGCGGGAAGTTGAATTGCAGGCCCTTCGGCAACACGACGAACGGCGAGCCCACCGTGAACGTGGCAAATCGGGCCATGACAAACGCTTCACCGCGTTCATTTGCAGTCACGAGGCCGTCCGGTGTCACCTTGGCCGAATTCTCATTGCTGGTCAGAAATACGGCCAGGCTGGTCACATCGCGATCGGTGCCGTCCGAGTATTTCGCGCGAACCGTGAGCCGCTGCGTCGCGCCTTTGCCATCGAGCACGCCTTCCTTCGGGTAGAACTCGAGTGAAGTAGGCGTGGCTACGGTCGCGGGATCGAGCGGAGCGCCCGCTTCGAGCCAGCGGATGACCGAGGTGTAGTATTCATCGCCCTCGGAGAATCGTTTCCCGCCGGTGTGCGGGACCTTCCCCAAAGGCTTTTCGATCATCAAACTGTCTTGCGGGACACCGAGGTTGACGCGGCGGCCGTTGATTTCGTGAGTGAGGCGGTAATGGTCGCCGTCGGGATCAAAGCCAAAGAGCGAGAGGCGAAAGCCGTCCTTGCCGCGAGCCGCGCCGTGGCAAGCGCCGGAATTGCAGCCCCAGCGCATGAACACGGGCATCACGTCGAGCTTGAAGCTGATCGGACGATCGGCTTTCGCGTTTTTCACAGCGACTTTGACGACGACCATCTTGCCACCGAAATCGACCTTCATCTCGGTGGCGCCATCTGTAACCGGATGGACAACGTTTTTTTCAAGCTTGACCAACACCGGGTTGGCAAACGCGATCTTGGCTTCGGCGGTCACATCGCGGGTGATGCCATCGGCATAGGTTGCTTGCACCACGAAAGATTGGCGATCGCGGGAGGTGGTCAGATCAATGTCGGGCGGGAAGACCTGAAGCGACGCGAGTCCGGCGGTCGAGGATTGGGCGGCAATCGAACCACAAAGGCACAAAGGCACCAAGAAGAGCATCACGGGACCCGAGCAATTGAACCTTTGCCGCATAACTAACCCCTTGTCGAGACAAACTTCTTTGAGACTTCGTGTCTTTGTGTTGAGCGATTACTTCTTTGGTGGAGACTCGCCGCCCTTGGTCGCCTTTTCGCGTTCTTCTTGTTCGAGCCGCAATTGCTCCAGCCGCGTCAAGCGTTTCGGCGGGGCGGCGTTGGGCATTGGTGGCGGAGTCGGCGCTTTGGCCACCGGCGCGGGCGCCGGGGCGTTGGCTTTCGGCGGAATCGGAACATCGATGCGCAGTTCCGACGAGCCCACATTGTGCAACACCGGCTCGCCGTTCATGGTCACGACCACCTGACAGAACAGGTTGCGATGAATCCCAGCCGGCGCCGTCTTTTGGGTGGCGATGGCGAAGGCGAATTCCTTCGTATCCTTGTTGAACTCTAGGTCGGGAACGGCCACGTTGGCCGGCACGCCGATCAGCTTGACCTTGGCGTTGCCGGGGAAGGGGGTGGTAGCAGCGATTTTGCAGAACATCTGTGTGTCTTTGCCTTGCTCGGCGGCTGCGCGTTCCATGGTGATGTTGAAGAAGGGCGCGGCCACATCGAGCGTAAACAGTTGCGACGACACCCAGACTGGGCCTTTGCCCGCGTCCGCCGTGGCGATCAAAGCCGTCTTCCACTTTCGGATTTGCGCTCCGCCATTGGCGTTCACAAAGAACATCGCTTCGGTCTGACCCTCGGGAATGGTCACCGCGTTGGACGATCCGACTCCCGGCGGATTGAAGAGCGGATAGACCGTGATTGGGCCTTTGAAGCCGCCCGTCCGCGTGGCCACCACCTTGATGTTCATCGAACCATTTTGAACCAGCGGGACTTTGGGTTCCATCACGTCGATCTTGAAGGGCGCTTCCTCGGCCACCGAGATAGACGCTTTCGGCAGCGTGTGGGTCCAATAAACACCTTGGTTGGGAATCGCCACGAGGTAGACGATTTGCTCGTAGAAGCTATTGATGCCAGCCTTCGGATCGGCGTGCTTGGCCGTTATCTCGCCGAGCGTGCCGCCGATCGGAGCGTTCGGAGCGGCTTCAAAGACCATCGGAACTTGATTCAGATTGGCCGGCATGGTGTCGGTCACGGCGGTAAGCCCAGGCGGTAGATTGGCGGTGCCGAGCGTCAGGTCGCCGCCAAAGTCCGTTCGTCCCGCGGTCACGAGCACGGCCCAGCGATTGCCGCGATGTACCGGGATCGCCTGCCGCTCTTGCGAATAGCCGAAGAAATCGACTTTCGGAATCGTTACCGAGAGCTTCGCTTTGACCGGCGTCACTTCGATCCGATAGAAATAAGTTGGCCCGCCCTTTTGCAAATGATCGAGAACGTACAGGCCGTATTCGCCGTCGGCCGGAATCGTGATGCGCATGTAGCTGTCGGGGCCGATCGCGTCGTCGTTGCCCGCGATTACGCCGCCGGTCACGTTGGTGAAGTACAAGACCGAGTCGAGCGGTGAACCGAGGCGGCGCGCGTAGCAATGAAGATCGTAGACTTCACCTTTTTTGGCGGGGAATTTGAAGAAGTCCACCTCGCCCGGTTTCTCGATCACGCCGTTGAAGGCGATCGGCACGGACGCCGCCTTGGTAGCTTGAGCGATGGTGTGGTTCGGCTCTTGTTCGACGACATTGCCGAATTCAGAAAGCCGGAAGCGAATGCCCGAGGGCGAAATTCCGCCCGCGTCCTGGCAGAAGGCCGCGAACGGTTCCTGCGGCATTACGGCCGGAAGCTTGATCTTTTGCTTGAACGGGCCCGTCGGGTCGCCGATGAACGTGACCTCGACTTCTTCGCCAAGCTTACCGCCAGCGGGGACCACGGCCGTCGGACGGGGAAATGTGCCGACATGCAGACGATACTGGCATGCACCATTGCCGCGGTACGAACTCTCGTGGACCTTGATCATGTAGGTGCCGTCGGCAGGCACGATAATCGAACAGCAGCAGTCTTGCCCAAGGTTGGGCGCATCGTCGCAAGCCGCCAATTCGAAGCGCTTCGAATCGAGAATGGCGACATACGGGTCGAACATGGTGTTGCCTAGCCGCATGCCCTCGACCTCTGCCGAAAGCCGCTGCCCCTTCTTCATCTCGACCGAGTAATAGTCCACGTCCTCGTTGTCGGCGATGCCTTGCACCGTGCAATTCAGCGGGATCCTTTGCGGTGCGGAGAAATCGTTGTTCGGTTCTTTTTCGTCAACGGTCGGGTAGGGGCCCACCCAAAAGGTGCGCATTTCGGTAATGCCGGATGCGCAGCGGACGCGCAGCACGTGTTCGCCGAAGCGACAATCAGGCGCGATTTTGATTGTCACCTTCAGCGTGGCATCATTGACGACTTCGAGCTTCGAAACCGTGATGCCCGGATAATAGACCTGAACCTCGACCGCGTCGGTGAGCCGACCGCCCGTGAAACTGAGCACGACATCGGTGCCGCGTTGGCCGCCGCGCGGATTGATCGCATTGAGGATCGGCGACGCGGCGAAGACACTGGAGCCGCCCACAAACATGACGAAAACAATCAAATGTGCGCTTAAGTGAAGCAATGGTCGATGTCTCATCATTACCGGCCCCGAAGTTCATTGAACGCGCCGCTCAGCGGCGAAAACAGTGCGTTCCCACGGACGACCGTGGGAACGAGTGACTTACTGCTCAATTCGCATCACGACTTGGCGATGATTTCCTTCACCGGCTTGCCGCCGTAAACGACCAACACCGGGCGGTTGCCCGGCGCGACCAGCGCTTTTTCGCCCTTGATGCCCAGCTGACCGAAGACCGTGTAGGCCATTTCTTCGACTGACAGCGGATCGTCGTCCGGTTCGCTGGCGGTCGCGTCGGAGGCGCCATAGACAACACCCTTCTTCAAGCCGCCGCCGGCCAACACGATGCTGAATACTTTCGGCCAGTGATCGCGGCCGGCACTGGCGTTGATCTTCGGCGTGCGCCCAAACTCGCTGGACACCATGATCAGAGTCGAATCGAGCATGCCGCGCGTATCCAGGTCGCGGATCAGGGCCGCGAAGGCCTGGTCGAACGCCGGCAGCTGCCCGAGCATGCCGCCGCGAATAGTCGCGTGCATGTCCCAGCCGCCGTAGGTCATGGACACGAAGCGCACGCCCGCTTCGACCAAACGGCGAGCCAACAGCATGCGCTGGCCGGCGGCGTTGCGGCCGTACTCATCGCGCAGCTTCGGAAGCTCTTTGTTGATGTCAAACGCCTCGCGGGCCTTTTGCGAATTGATGAGGCCATAAGCCCGCTGATAGAACGTGTCCATCGCTTCAACATTGTCCGATTTCTCTTTCTTGGCGAAATGCTCGTTAACCGCTTCGAGCATGTTCTTACGCGCGCCAAAGCGTTTGTCATCGACGCCGTTGGGAAGGGCCAGGTCCTGCACCTGGAAGCCGCCGTTGGCCGGATCTGCGCCCAAGCTGAACGGCGAGAAGGAAGAGGAAAGGTAGCCGGAGCCGGCGAAGTTTGTCGGCTGGCTGGGTATGCACACGTAAGGCGGAAGGCTGTTGCGCACGCCGAATTCGTGGCTGACCACGCTGCCCATGCTCGGGTAGGTCAGGGCCGGGCTCGGCCGGTAACCCGTGAACATGTTGTGCGTGCCGCGTTCGTGGGCGGCTTCGCCGTGAGTCATCGAGCGGCAAATTACCAGCTTGTCCGTGATCTGTGCCGTTTGCTTCAAGCACTCGTTGATGTAGACTCCGTCGACCTTGGTCTTGATCGAAGTCATTTCACCGCGATACTCGATCGGAGCGTTTGGCTTTGGGTCCCAAGATTCCTGGTGCGCCATGCCGCCCGGCATGAAAATATGAATCACCGACTTCGCGACTCCTTCCTTGCTGGGAGCAAAGTTATGTTCGCCTCGAGCGGTTGAAGTCAGACGAAAATAATCGGCCAGCGTAAGCCCCAGGCCCGCGACCACGCCGACTTGCAAGAATCCCCGTCGGGTCTGCTTGCGGAAGTGGGACGGGTCGTCATGCCACGTACCGGTGATCTTCTGGCTCATGGTCAGAATCTCCTGATTCAAGAAACAGTGGGGGCGGGTCGCAGCAATCGGGCGGGTTGTGCCGTCTGGAGAGAAACAAATAGCGAACCGAATTCCGTAATCGCTAAAGGTAGGATACCCGATCAATTTAGGCCAATTGGCGCGGAATGTCAACGGAATAAGCCGCACAATTGATGGTCCGCCGTCCCATGCCGAAAGGGGAAGGTGCGCGTGCGACCACCTGGTACGAAACCAAACCTGCACATTCGCCATCTCGCAGTTGCTTCTTTGGAGCTGTAATCGCTTGAAAGTCTTGGGCCACGTCGCGAGAGGTTCTTGGATTTTTCGAGACATATCCGCTTGCATCTCGGCGCGGCCATAGGTAAAAC
>JBGQCZ010000426.1:0-5381 GCA_041495645.1 Gemmataceae bacterium
ATCAACGTCTCTCCAAGGGACAACCATGAGCCGCTCCTCAACGATTTGCACCGTGCTCCTTCTGGCCCTGGCGTTTCCCGGCGCGGCGCGCGCCGACACCACCATTCCGATTTCGGGCATCGGCACGTCGGTGATGGACGTGTTCGCCATCAACACGCATGTGGACAGCGTCACGTATTCGGGCCCGGTCGACGTCGTAATCAACGGCATACCCGCTTGTGAAATTCGCGGCACCGTTTCCGGAGTGGGCTGGGGTGGCTCAGGCGCGACCGGTGCCGCCGGGATCTTGACCCGGGCTGCCAACGCCCCTTACAGCTACAACATTCCGTTCGTTGCCCGCTGGCGCAAGCACGGCCAATGCCAGCGCCTGGTCTTCTACAACCACGGCGGCGGTCCCACTGTGATTTCAGCCGTGAAACGCAACAAACAAGACGGCGCTGCCAATGCCAGCCGCTTCGCCGAACTCAACGGCGACTTGACGGTCGGCGTACCGGCGCTGCTCGACCACGCGGCCTACATCGCGATCAACCGCCGCGGGCTGCGCGGAGATGGAACCTTCAGCGCCACCTTCCTTCCCTCCACCGTGGCGCCGCTCACCGCCGCCGAAGTCGCCGCCATCGAAGCTGACGTCGCGACCGCCCCCGGCGACCCGACGTTCAAGCAGCCCGGCATCGCCGCGGGCGCGCCGGTTCCCGCCTTACCGACCAACGACGCCGCGACCTGCCGCGACATTGTCCGCGCCCTCGAACAGGTCGTCGCCGGCATCCTGGGACAGCCCTTCCGCACCCGGATCGGCGTCGGCACCTCCTCGGGCGCGATGGTTCTTGGTGCTTTCGATTTCGGCCGCAGCGTGATCAGTGGCAACAAGACGGTGCGCACGGGCGGAAACCACGTCGTGCCCTATGACGCAAGTTCGCCGCGGATTTTCGACGGCTTTATTCTCAACGGCTTCCCCTACACTCCAAACGTCCCCCATGTTGACACGGCCCTCCCGCTCTCCGCGCCGGTGATGTTCTACCAGGGGCAGGGCGACGAGCGTTACCAACAGCATGTTACTTTGGTGGACGAACTGCGCCAGAGGGGCGTCGCCCTCAACGGCTCCGTCTGGATCTATGAAGTGAGAAACCTCACCCACGTCACGCGCGACAACGTGGCCGAGACTACCAAGCCGTCGGACGGCGACCGCCTCGGCTGTTTCATAAGCGCGGCCATCCGCAACCTCCGTGCCTTGCTCGAGCAAGGAGTAACGCCGCCATTGAGCCGCATGGACGGGCGAATCATCGGCGGGGCGCTGCGCTTCGACCAGGCCAACGGCTCGACGACGAACGTCGCGCCGATCCCGACCGACCCGACGATCGATTCCTTCACCGCCGCACCGGACCTCGCGCCAAAGACCATCGGCCCCGCCGAAACCACGCGCTGGCTGGCCGTGACGGCCGCCCTGCCGCACGTGGCCGACGCGATCACCCCGCCCACGGTCGCCTGCCGCGTCGGCGGCTACAAACTCTTGTTCCTCGGCTCGCAACTCGTGCCGTTCTCACCGGACGCCCTCGCAGAAAAATACGGCTGCTGGGAGCGCTATCGCGATTGCCTGTGCCAGGTCGTCGCCTGCCTTACGGCTCAGTGCCTCTACGACCCGCGCGTCGAATCCGCCTGCGCGACAGCGGAACGCGCCCGGTCGCTATTCCATTCCGAATGTCCCACGCCGCCAGTTGCTTGCGAATGTGTCGGCGGGACTCGCGAGCGCTTGAGAATCTGCTGGTGCCCACGCATTGCCAGACGTTGATTCGGCGAGTGAGCCGAGCGAGACTATCCGCGACACTGCAATCAACTCCCGCAGCTCCGAAGGGGCGAGATGTGAAAGCCCAGGGCAACGCCCTGGGAAACGAAGTCGCATGGCCTTGAGCCCCGAAGGGGCGCAATGACCATCGCGCCCTTTCAGGGCTTTCTTTCCATGCGTCCAATTTCCCAGGGCGTTGCCCTGGGCTTTCGCATTTCGCCCCTTCGGGGCTTGAATCCGCGTCCTCACCGCGACTGCGCATCTCCGAGGCGAGGCTTGATCGCGAGCGGCCTTCGCCTGACCATGGGCGCCAAGAGCCGAAGCGCTTCGCTGGCGGAAGAGCGCTGAGTGCTCCACCATTCGAACTCTTGCGGCAACCGCAAGCGGCACTCGGAATTCAACGCCCGATCTCTGCACCCGGTGAACGGGAAAACTGTCGGCGGCAAAGAACTCTCGCGGATCTGCCGCGCGTGACGAGTTGGGCAACGTCGGTGGGCACCGTATCATGCCAGAAAGCGATGCGCCCAATCTGGCTTAGACTAGCCTTGCCGGGGCAATCGATGGTAACGGGTTCGCGCCGAACCCAGTCGTTTCCGCAGGTGTCTAGCCGTCATGATTGACCTTGAAATCAAGAACTACCGCTGTTTCACCGACTCATCGCCAGTGAGATTGCGCCTCCAGCCGGGCTTGACCGCCTTGTTGGGTGTGAACAATAGCGGAAAGTCTTCGATTCTGCGATTCTTCTACGAGTTCCGGCAGCTGTTTCGAGTTCTCGCCGATGAGCGCGGCACATTTCTGGCGGCCTTGCAAAACGATGGTGGTTTTGGTCTCGTTTCGGTACTCGATCAGAACGAAGTATTTAGCAATCAAAACGACCGAGATATCCTAATCGAGTTGAAAGCTCGCCCAAACGGAGGACCGGTACAAAATGGCTTGAAAGTGCGAATTCCGCGAGGCACCGGCAACTTCCGGATTGAAGCCGTCCTTACCGAATCTCATTCGTTTTCGAGACATCCGGATCTCCGTTGGAAATTCAATCCCGAGGCGCACCTTCAAAGGGCGGGCACTCAACTTACCGACTTCACGTACCTGTTTGATGCCTGCCGCGAGATCAGCAACGCACTTTACATCGGTTCATTCAGAAACGTAATCAACGTTGGAACCAAACAAGCGTACTACGATATTGACGTCGGCGAAGCGTTCATATCGGCGTGGCGGGAATTCAAAAGCGGAAAGGTCAAAGCGAAGAACGAAGCAGCATTGCGCGTGATCGAAGAAATCCGGCATATCTTCGACTTCGCGGACCTTGACATCAACGCTTCGCCAGACGGTCAAACGTTGCAGTTATTCATCAACCGCAAGAGTTATTGGCTTTCCGAGCAAGGGTCTGGGCTTGCACAGTTCATCTTGGTCCTGGTCAACGCAGCGGTGAAGCAACCCGCATACATTCTGATCGATGAACCGGAGTTGAACCTACACCCGACGCTGCAAATGGATTTCTTGACGACGCTCGCATCTTACGCTCCGAAAGGGCTGTTGTTCGCAACTCATTCGTACGGATTAGCGCGGGCGTCGGCGGATAGGATCTATTCCCTTCACCGAACGCCGACCGATGTAATCGTGCGCGAACTCGAATCGACCCCGCGACTGTCGGAGTTTCTCGGCGAACTGAGTTATTCTGGCTATAAGGAACTCGGGTTCGATAAGGTGTTACTCGTCGAGGGTACGACGGAAATCCGAACCGCGCACCAGTTCCTGCGGCAGTACAAGAAGGATCACAAGATCGTGGTTTTGTCGCTCGGCGGGTCCAACATGATAAACGGCGGCCGCGCACTTGAGTTGGAAGAGATTAAACGGATCACAAATAACGTCGCGGTTTTGATTGACAGCGAACGCGAAAACGCGGCTGATTCGCTAAAGCCGGACCGACAGGCCTTCGTGAAAGTTTGCGCCGATCTGGGGTTTGAGTTGAAGGTGCTTGATCGACGGGCGACGGAAAACTACATGACAGACAGAGCCGTGAAGTCAGAGAAGGGTCCGGACTACAATCCACTTGGGCCATTTGAAAAACTGACAGGGGCCAAGCCGCACTGGCGCAAGGACGAGAATTGGCGAATAGCGCGCGGAATGACCAAAGCCGAACTTGACGGGACCGACCTTGGGCCGTTCTTCGAAAAACTGTAGCGATACCTGCGGGTCGGAATTCACGAAGGTGTCGTCTTCCAAGTGTCCGCCAACTCCGTGCTATTCATTGGCACGAATCCGTACGTGCTCCTCTATGCATGGTGGCCAGCAAGAGGCGGCTGAACCGTCACCAAAGCAAGAGACGCCACAGCAATGCTCCGCCAAGTAGCGAGAGTAGGCGGTTTCCGGGCTGAGTCTCGGACGCTGCTGCGGACCTGTTGGGCCAACGTAAGATTGGTCGTTCGACGAATCTTCAAGGATTTGCACCATGAAAGCAGACGCAGTACCAGTGCTGGCCTTGTTCGAGAAAAAGTTGCGATTGGAAGTTCCACTCTTTCAGCGGCAATACGTCTGGAATCTCGAAAAGCACTGGGAGCCCCTGTGGGAGGATGTTGCCCGCAAGTTCTCCGAGCATTTGGAGGGCCGCAGGGACGCGCCGGTTCACTTCTTGGGGGCAATGGTCCTTGATCAAAAGCAAACGCCAGTCGCACACGTGGAGAAGCGGCAGGTCATCGATGGTCAGCAGCGCCTCACCACTCTCCAGATCTTCCTGGCGGCCTTTCGTGACTTTTGCCGCGAACAGGGCTGCGAAGATTTGGCCAAGGAGTTCGAAGGTTACACGATAAATAAGGGGATGATGGCGAACCCCGAAGTAGACAGATTCAAAGTATGGCCCACTCAATCCGACCGAAGCCAGTTTGTCGACGTAATCGGCCTGGGGTCACGCACTGCGATCGAAAGCAAGCACCCTCTCGTTCGCCAAAAACGCGCACGCAAGCCGGACCCGCGTCCCCGGATGATTGAAGGCCTATGTGTTTTTCAGCGACGAGATTCGCGCATTTCTTCTGGGGAATGACGAGGAATCGCCCATTGCGGCTGAGCAGCCAATTGCCGCGCGAATTGAAGAGTGCTTTCAGGCTCTGAAAAACGCTCTCCAAGTGGTTGCTATCGATTTGGAACCAGGCGACGACGCCCAGGTGATTTTCGAAACACTTAACGGACGCGGCGAGCCCCTCCTTCCGGCAGACCTGCTACGGAATTACATCTTCCTCCGCGCCGCGCGGCTGAACGAGCCTCAGGAAGAACTCTACCACAAGTATTGGCAGGGGTTCGACGACGACTTCTGGCGTACGGAAGTGCGACAGGGCCGGTTAACGCGGCCGCGCAGTGACTTGTTTATGCAACATTTCTTGGCCAGCCGACAGGCGGTTGATATTCCAGTCAAGCACTTGTTCGTCGAGTATCGGCATTGGATCGAACGAGAGCGTCCATTTAACAGCGTTGCCAACGAATTGGCAGTGCTTTCGAAGCAGGGCGATGTGATTAGCGACAATTAGATTTCCCGCCAACGACAATTAGATTTCCCGTCGGGCGACCGCGGGATTGGCGTCGGCTGCGAGCGGGTAGACTATGCGCA
>JBGQCZ010000427.1:0-5379 GCA_041495645.1 Gemmataceae bacterium
GCCCCCGCCACCTGGCCCGCTCCCCGGTGGCGCCGCTGGCAATCGCGGACCGGATTTTTGATTGTCGCTGAAGCGGAAGGATAGTTGTCGCCGATCAAACGGGCCACCACCGCGTGTTGGTGACACCCGCAGCATAGGCAATACAGTTGTAGTTGCTATTCTCTTCGCTCGACACACAGTATCCCAAGCGTCGAAGCTCAGGAAACGTATTCTCGCGAAACGAGGACAAGCGTCTTACTCGATCAGCCCCCGCTTCCGGCCCCATGCTAGCCACGCCTCCCTCGCCAATCTTGGATCAGCTCGATTCTCAACGGGAACAGGTGAGTCATTCGCAATAGCTCTGAGCGCCGGAAACCACATATTCGGACGATCCCGAAGCTCACGAAGAATCAGGGGAATTGCTCGCTCGCCCATTCCAATGATTGATTGATAGGCTTCATGTTTGATTATTTTGGTCACCGAAGAGAGCATTCCCGTCTCGCGCCGCCACCGTTCGACAAGCTCCTCAAAACGCAACGACAATCGCTCTTGCTCATTGAGGGGCATCGCTCTCTGAAAATCATCACAAGAAACGCCATATGCAAGGCAAACAAGGGTCGAAAGTTCTGGCTGCGAAATTTCACGGCCCGCTGCGAGTTCTTTGCCGGCCCGAGCAAGCCGACTGATGATCGACTCGCTTGCTCCAGACAAATCGGGAATTGGCAGCTGGTCAACGTACTTTGGATAGACTTCATACTGACCGCCGCCGACTCGCGAACAGAAAAAGTCGAGCAGTCTTTCAAACGGCTCACTGTTCAGTATGGCAATGTAACCCCATAGGAAATCTGACCTGTCAATCCCGTACATGGTCCTTGGAATCCATGCAACGCCCTGAACCACAACGAAATTGCCCGCCTCATCGAATGCGAATCCGCCCTGTTGGGCAAACGCTTGTGTTACGATTTTCGGCTTGACCGCGCCCTGCCATGTCGGCCGAGGCTCGACCAATTCCCACCACTTGCGATGACGCTGACTTTTGCGCGCCGCCAAGGTCTCGCGCTCAGCTAGAAGTCGATTTCGGTAAAATGTGGGGACCACGCGCGACAGTTCGGCTTCTGACTTGATCGCGAGCTTACCATTTTCGGAATACGGATAGAAGATGTACGTATCGGTGATGATGCGCCCGTTGATGATCTTGTCAGCAATCGGCCGAAAGAACGCTCGCTCCAATGCCGTAGGAGCAAGCTGTTGCAACTTGCCGGCAGGAACAAGAAAGGCGCGCTTTAGGCCAGGGCGAACGCCTAGATTTGTGTCAAATAGCGCATCGACTCGAACTACCCGATTGGCTGAGAACAGCCTGTGCACCAAATTCGCCCCGCGCGGTGGACGTGGCAGCCACGATCGCGCAGAGATAAAGTCATAGGTCTGATTGAACACCTCGAATCCATCATACGCTAGATCGGCTTGCCAGTCCGAATAGCGCACAGCTCGGATGGCCTGCTCTTCGTTGCCCGTTTCTGCTAGCACGAAGCGAATTCGGTCTTCGGGACGCCTCGGACTCCTCGACAGGACGATGAACGCCGGCTCCACAATGGCATCATGAAAGTATCCATAACCCCGAAAGCGACCAATCATCCTGATGGAAATGTCATGCGAGCCAAGAACCGTCTCGCGGAACTTCGCCGCCGCCCGACTTTCGAGCAGCGCCGCCGGCACGACCGTTGCGAGCACCGAGCCAGGTCTAAGGGAACGAACCGCCCGCGCTACAAACGCAACGGCGGTGTCGGAGTGTCCCGAATACCAATCACCAAGTACAGACTTTACCGCGTTTCGTTCTTTCGCGGTCAAGGCGGTCCACGCGGTAAAAGGGGGATTCATCAGAATGATGTCTGGCTCTCCCCATTTGGACACCTGCAATGAATCCCCCTGAAACACTTCAAACGCCGCATTCGTGCGCGCGAACTCCGCTTTCGTTCGCTCAACGCTAAACTCGGACATGATCCGCGAAATTGGGGCGTTGTCGAATCCGTGAAGGTCAAGGGCCAAACCAGGTGTTTCGGCCAGGAAACGGATCATCTCCGTGAAGAACACCCCAGATCCGCATGCCGGATCAAGCACCGAAATTTTCTGAGGAAGCTCACCTTTTGTACGGCGCAATTCATCTAGCGATTCCTGGACCAAGAGCCTCGCCAGGGACGGAGGCGTGAAATGCGCATCTCGCTTCGGTTTGCCTCGCCGCGGTTCGTCGCTCGCCCACAGTGCGCCGAATAAGCTTGGCTGGTGCCTGCGGGTTGACCGATCGATTTCGATGTGGGCTTCCTGAAATACTGTTCCACTGGCATGCCGGATAAGCAAACCGGCGTCAAGCAGATAGGTGTCATTCTCTTGTCCGCGCAGGAGTAGAGCGGCGGCCTCGGCTAATGGATATGCTCGAATGGAAGGCGAGAAATCATCCGGATGATATTTCAACAGCCTTTGGCCCGCTAAGTAAGACACCACGGATGCCAAGTCAGCCGCATCGGAAACCCCTGACGGCTGACCGGTGGCTCGTAAGACGTCGGCCCATACGAGAAGGGAATTGAAAACCTTGATGGCATCAATGTCGTTCCCACCGGACTGCTCGGCGCCATTTCGGACATACCGGAACGCGCTAAGTGAACGGTCAATTACTGTGGGTGATTCCGGGAGCTCAAGGTCATGAAAGCGAGTCGGCAACAGGCGAGCGTCGTCGACGCTTGGCAGTTTCTGCTCTCGAATTTGCGTCGGAGCATCCCATCGCCTCATGAGGCAAACGTCCCGCGCTTCATCGATCATGACTGAATGACGGACGTTTGCAGACCAGGACCAAGAAATCGGTCCCTCCGCCTGTTTCACGAGGGAATCGACATCTCCAATCGACAAGGAAAAACTCGCCAGTGTTCCGTCCAGGATGACCGCATGCTTGCCGGAGTGGAGTTGAGAACGCGCAGGTGCGAACATGGGCACGCGCACCATGCCAAGCAAACTCGCCCACGCCGAAGCTGATCGCGGGTTCCAGTCAGCCATTGCGCCATCCGATCGTACAACTGTGCATTACCACAGTATCCCAAGAATGCCCGCCGACCACAAGCCCTGACTTTACAGCCTGCCACTCGAACTCTGCAAGCACCGGGTTCAAATCCTTGTGTTCCGGCTCGACGAAGGCGAAGAATTCGTTCAATAGGCCGCAGAGTTCTTGCGGATCGGTCAAGTCGTAGCGGTTGGCTTCCAAGCCGTTCTGGTAGAGCACGGCTTCGCGCGTGTCCTCGAAAATCATGTTGCCGAGCGGATAGCCTTTGTCGATCTTCTTGCGGATTTCCTTGTCGAGATCGTCGTCGGTGTCCTTGGCTTCCCAGAAGCCGCGTTTCAGATTGAATTCGTCCTTCACGGTGCCGTCGGGCGCGATGTGCTTGGCGCCGACGCGCATCGGCAGCTTGGGGATGAGCGTCCAGCCGTGGGCGTGGGCGGTGTCAGCCAGGAGGCGGGAGAAGGCGGTTTCGGTCGCGCCTTCGTGGGTGACTTTCTGGTCGCTGAAAGTCTGAAGAGTCTCGTAATAATGCTGGATCGCTTTGTGGTTCGGCTTCAGTTGGTTCGAATGGGCCATTCGCCACCTCGCCGCGAGTCGGACACGAGAACGGGTATTGTAGGCGACGATGAGCCCGACGCGCGAGCAAGGATTGGGTCTTCCTTGCTCGCGCTGCGGGCTCATTTTCTCGTTGTCATGCTATGTAAACAGGAGTATACTATTAACGTTGGTTCGGTTTGGCACTTCCCGTGCGCGCATTTCTGAAGGGTCCAACATGCTCAAATCAATTGCGATACTGTTGTGCGGCTCGGTTCGCGGCGGCGCGTTCGACGGCGCCAACCCAGCGCACAACTCAACTCACAACCCAATTGCAAACCCAACTCACCACCCAACCAACCACTCAACTCACTCCTCAACTCACCACCCAACCACTTTCTCCACAAAGTTTTTGAGGGCTGGCGGGGCGGCGAGCAATCGGTTGGGCGGCAACGAGATGCGTCCAAAATCGTTAATCGGCGCGCGGAGCGAAAAGTTGGATTTAGTTGGGTTCGTACGTGATGGCGGGGAGCGAACACTTCCTCCTCGCACCCGGCGCGGTTTGGATGGAGTCCAGGCGTGTGCGATTGAATCCCAGCGATCTCAGATTTCTTCAACAAATCGCTTTCAGGCGTCTTTTCGTTCGGGTAGACTCCCCATCTACTACTCGATGATTCGCGTAAGACAGACCGCCGCTTTTTTTGCCAACGTGAGAAACACCATGAAATCCATCGCGCGCCGCAACAAGTCCGTATCTTCGTCACGTCCAAATTTGCTTCGCTTGCCGTTCACCGTTGAGCGACTCGAAGCCCGTGAAGTTCCGGCCGGGATTGTCACCGCTGTTTCGGCCAAAGGCACGCTGACCATCACCGGCCTGGACGATCTTTCGGCAGGCGGGGCGCTCGCCGGACTCAACGACCAGGAAGTCACCATCACCGGAACCGGCGCGGCCGCGTTCGACGTGGAAGTCCTCAACGGCACGGAATTCCAAGGCACGGCCATCACCAAGATGAGCTTTAGCGGCGTCAACGCGATCAAGCTCGATATGCGGCAGGGAAACGACAGCGTGGGCGTCAACAACGCCAACCTATCGGGCGACTTGCTGTTTCTCGGCGGGGGCGGCGACGATACGTTGACCATGGGCGACGCGACGGGCAATCAGTCATTTGGCAGTGTGACCGTGACCAACGGCGACGGCGACGACGGCTTTGCCATCGGCAACGGCGTCAACACCATTGCCGGCAAGCTGACCATCAACAACGGCATCGGCAACAGCACCGTGCTGCTCAATATCTTCGCCGGCGACAAGCTCCCAGTCGGCGATTTGATCGTCACGAACACGGACGGTTTTGACAACCTGGTGGTGAGCGGCGCCGTGTTCTCGGCGAAGAGCGTGACAATCAGCAATGGAAACGGCGGCAGCAACACTGCGGGCGTCTCGATCAAGACCGGGAACGGGGACAACAGCGTCACCATTCAAGCCATCGTCCAGATGGCCGTGGGCGGCGCGATCGCGATTGAAAACGGCAACGGCGACGCCCTCTACACCATCGGCGACGCCGCGAGCACCTTGACCGCCAAGTCCCTTTCGCTCAAGAACGGCAATGGGACCGGTTCGACCACGGTCGACGGCAAGGTCACCATTGGCACGGTCAAGACACCCGGTTCGATCGCCGTGACCAACTTGGATGGCGCTAATTCGTTCGACGTGTTCGCGAAACTGACGGTCAACGGCTCGGTGACCATCAACAACGGCGCCGGCGGCAGCGTCACGACGTTTCAAGGGGCGAGCACGTTGATCAGCGGCGCTCTTTCGATCA
>JBGQCZ010000428.1:0-5374 GCA_041495645.1 Gemmataceae bacterium
GGGCGGCCCCCGCGGGGGGGGGAATTTTTTTGCTTTTTGTATTTTTTAATAAATTTAAAATTTTTTATGAATTTGTGCCGGGTGGCGCCGCGCGGGGTGGTCGGGGCGGGGCGCGCGGCGACCGGACTACAAATAACCGAAGGACTCATCATGACTCTCCCATGCGTCCGATCGCTGCGCATCCCGTGTGCACTGCTTCTGCTGTTCGTCACAACTTTCGCACGAGCCGATGAGCTTCCCGGCACCAAACCGCTGACCGAAACCGGCGACCTCGCCGCCAAGATGGTTCAGGGCATCGATGCCTATTTGATGCGCGAATTGGAGAAAGCCTCAAAGGGCGGCGCGGATAAATGGAAAGTCAATGAAAAGAGTTTGCCGGAATATCTCGAATCCGTGAAGCCGAACCGCGAACGGCTGGCGAAGATTCTCGGCGTGGTCGATCAACGCATCAAACCGGTCACGATGGAATACGTCGGTCTCGGTTCGCCAAGTGCACTGGTCGGTGAAACGAAAGCGTACAAGATCTACGCGGTGCGGTGGCCGGTGCTCCCTGGAGTCGATGGCGAGGGACTGCTTCTGGAGCCGTCGGAAGCCGCTAAGGCTTCGGTTGTGGCAATTCCAGACGCGGATCAAACGCCGGAAATGCTGGTCGGGCTCGCACCGGGTATTCCCGACGAATCGCAATTCGCAAGGCGTTTGGCCGAGAACGGTTGCCGCGTTATCGTCCCCGTTCTGATCGACCGCCAATGTACCTGGTCGGCAAACCCGAAAATCCCACGCGAAACCAACCTCTCGCACCGCGAATTCATTTGGCGCATGGCCTACGAAATGGGCCGGCACATTCTCGGCTACGAGATTCAGAAAGTCCTCGCTGGCGTCGATTGGCTGAAAGCGAAAGACGAAGGTCTCAAGGTTGGGGTCTATGGCTACGGCGAAGGCGGGCTGATCGCTTTGTACAGCGGTGCGCTGGATTCGCGCATCACGGTAACGGTGGCGAGCGGGATCGATTACAGGGGCCGATTGCATGCCTGGCAAGAGCCCATCGACCGTAGCGTCTGGGCCTCATTGCCGGAGTTTCGCGACGAGCATTTGCGAAAACTCTACGCGAATCAAACTCTGATCTATGAACAGGCGAATCCACCAAAGGTGGACGGACCACCGGTTCGGCCAGGACATAACCAGGCTGCCCCTGGCCGGCTCGTACAACCCAAGCGCGTGCCGCCAACCACCGATAAACCGGTCCGGCCGCCGGCCGCGCAAAAGTCGCATTACAATACTCAAGGCAACTTAGCGTTCAGTTTCATCGAGTTCACCCCGTCTCAAGGGATCTTTGGACATCCATATACGCTCCGTACTTTGCTTGAGGCGTTGGGAGTGGAAGCACACGCTCAATTGTTTACTGGTCCAAACAAGCCTCCAACTGATGTTCGCAAGTCCTTCGACCCCACGCCCCGTCAGAAGCGCCAGTTCGATCAGCTCGTCGCCTTCACGCAGAAACTCTGGCGCCAGAGCGAACTCGTTCGCAAACAGTTCTGGGCCAAGGCGGACGCGTCGTCGCCGGAAAAGTGGGAGCAATCGTGCGAAACGTATCGCAATGAATTTTGGGAGAACATCATCGGCAAGCTGCCCAAGCAATCCGAACCGATGAACCCGCGAAGCCGGGAGCTTTACGACACGCCGAAATGGAAGGGCTACGAAATCACGCTCGACCTGTTTCCCGATGTATTCGCTTATGGAATCCTACTGCTCCCGAAGGACCTGAAGCCAGGCGAAAAGCGGCCGGTGGTCGTCTGCCAGCACGGTCTTGAAGGCCGGCCGCAAGATGTATGCAATCCCACAAAGCGCACGCCCTATTATGCATCCTTCGGCGCGCAACTCGCCGACATGGGCTACATCGTCTACGCGCCGCAGAACCCGTACATCGGCCAGGAGAAGTTCCGCGTGCTGCTGCGAAAATCGCATCCGCTCAAACTTTCACTGTACGCATTCATCGTTCGCCAGCACGAAACGACAACGGATTGGCTTGCGTCGCTTCCGTTTGTCGAACCCGACAAAATCGCGTTTTATGGTCTCTCTTACGGCGGTAAGACGGCAATGCGGATTCCCGCGTTGGTCAAACGCTATTGTCTCTCGATTTGCGCGGGCGACTTCAACGAGTGGATCGGCAAAAACGTGTCGATCGATTTCCACGGCAGTTACATGTGGACCGTTGAGTACGACATGTATGAATTCAATCTCGGTCACACTTTCAACTATGCCGAGATGGCGAACCTGATTGCGCCGCGGCCATTCATGGTCGAGCGCGGCCACGACGACGGGGTCGGAATCGACGAGATGATCGCTTATGAGTACGCGAAAGTCCGCTACCTATACGCCAATCGGCTGAAGATTCCGGACCGCACCGCCATTGAATTCCGACCCGGCGGGCATGAGATATTCCTGAAGGGCACGGCCGACTTTCTGAAACAGCACACCGGTTGGCCGAAATGATTCAAACGTAAATGCGTTTGTTGTAAATCCACCACTCCAAGAGCAAGAACAGCAGGCTGATCACGACCGCCCATTTCCACAATTCACGGGTCCGTTGCTGCGTCTCGTTGGCCGTCACCGTGCTGTCCCCGATCGTGATGTTTCCGCGCGGTTGAATGTTGCTCTCTTCCGCGTCCAGCAGATTGACCACGAAACTGCGCCCGCCGCCCTTCCACTCCGCGATGTAAACACCCACGCGGTCCGTGCCCTGGTAGTCGAAGTCGGTCCGGCTGCCAACCCGCTCCAAGTCAGTGCTCCGGCCGCCCGGATCGGTCACCGTTACCTTGTCCACCGCGCCGCCAGGCCGAAGCCGCTTCGGCATGCCCGGCTGAAGCGCATCTTCCGTCGAGGCATCAATCAGGTTTCCAAGCGCGTACAGCACGTTGCGCCAGAAAATCGGGAAACTGGGTTGCAACGGCCAATTGGTGTTCCATTCGTCCTTGTCGTTCAGCAGAGCAAACGTCTGTACTACGTCGGTGTGGGTCCCCCGCGTTAGCGAGAACATCAAGACCAAATTGTCCTCGGCCTCGAGCAGCCGCGGCGTTTTGGGAGGCAAGTCGTCGATCCTGTAGGCGGTCCCGACACCGATTTCGTGCAACGACGTCAGGTAGCGCAGGACTGCCTGCTGATTGGCCCAGCCTTTCACGAACAGCTTTTCAATCTTCTTGGCGGGGTCGATCTTCAACGGAGGAGGGAACGCGCCGATGAAGAACGTGTTGGAACGGGGCATGTCGTCTTCGGTCGGCGGCGACACGCGATCGAACACTACGAGATCGAAAACGCCGGTTCGGGCCGGTTCCGAGTATTTCTTGCGGCGTTCACCGTCGTCTTTGAATTCAGCGTCGGACATGAAAGTGAATTCGCAAATGGCTTTGGTGGCATCGTGGTCGAAAAACGCCTGCAGGATTCGATTGGGCGGACCGACGATCAACACGCGGGCTTTGCGCACCACGCCCAGCACGAGCCAGGCTTCGTTGTCCAAGGCGAAGGCATCGTTCACGCCTTTGAGCTCGGCGTGCATGACGACTTCCTTTTGATCGTCCAAATCGCTGACATCGATATCGATGGCTCGCTCGCCCGGGCGCAAGTCGCCGGGGTCGGCGGCGCCGTCGCGCTGCCGCGCCGGTGGGATCGTCACGGTTTCATTGCGCTGTTTCTTGAGTTCGCCTTCGACGCGCACTTCCATCTCGAACTTGCAGGTAACGGCCTTTTCGCCATGATTCAGAAGCGTAGCGTGGATGTGAGCGAGCATTGGATCGGATTCGTCGCGGACGGCGTTGAAAGTCACGATTCCTTGATTGTTTCCGCCCGCGCGATCGGACAAGCCGGCCATATGGTAGCGCAAATCGAGGTTGCCCAGCGTAAAGCTCGCTTCGTCGGGAAATCGGCCGTCGGAATAGAGATGCACTTCGGCCTTCACGCCCTCCGGCGCGGCGTAGGTCATCTGCTTGGTCGGCTCGGCGTTCTCGGGCTTTACGGCTTCGTTTTCGCTGGAGGTCCTCGGGTTGGCGAGGCTATCTGCAAGGTCGAGTGCCTCGCGAATTTGCGTGGTGCGTTGCGTCGGCTCGATATCGCGCACGCGCTGGCGCAGCGCGCCGCGATTTTTTGTGTATGATTGTCGAATTTCCGCCCGCGAGTTGAACACAATCAACATGCCCACGTCGTCGTCGCTCGCGGAGTCGATTTCCTTGATCGCTTCCGCTTTCGCCCACTCCAGACGGCTTTCGCCCAGGTCGGTCGCCGACATGCTCGCCGAATTGTCGATCATGAGGATGTAATACTTGCCCATGCCGCCCGATCCGTGCAACCGCGGGGCCAGGATCGCGTAGATCAGGGCCAGCAGGACCAGCAATTGCAGAATCAGCAGAATGTTGTTGCGTAGCCATTGAAACAGGCTGTTGACGTGCAAATCCTCAATGCTCTTCTTCCAAAGAAACGTGCTGGGCACTTCGACGGGTTTGCGCTTGAGCTTCAGAAAATACAAGAGCACCAACAGCGGGGGCACCAGGAACATGGCGAGCGCGCCCCACCACGGAATCGGCATGTGGTAACTAAGCCGGAACGTCCTCTCCAGCCAGCGGTTGATGTCCGTTTCGCGGCCGATGAGATTCAGGAAAAAGAGAATCGCGCCCGGAATCATCACCAGCAGGCACGCGACCAGCGCGAACGGGAACCACATTCGCTTGAGATTTGAGAATGGCGAAGGCCCGGCCATGATCTTGGATTCCGCTTCGATCATCGCACCAATCCGCGCTGCCGCAAATACGTGAAAACCAGCTTCTCAAACGGCACCTGATTGCTCGTGAATAAATACGAGGCGCCGCGCTTCGTGCAAAACTCCGACAGTCCGCCCCGGAACGCGGCCAGGTTTTTCTTGTAGCGGTCGAGCAAAGCCTTGCTTACCGTGACTTCCGCCACGTCGTCGTCCTCAATATCCACCAGCTTCAAATCACCGACCACGTCGGGCTCAATTTCTTCCTGCGAGAGCACCTGAAGGACGTAGATGTCGAGTTGCCGGGCAATGAGATAGCGCAGCGCGTCCTGGTAGCCGTTCTTGTCCATGAAATCGCTAATAAGTACGACCACGCCCTTGCCCGAGCACTTGAGACTGAAAGTACGTAGCGATCTGGCCAAATCGCTCGGGCCTGCTGGTTCAAGTTTTTCCAGAAAGTCCATGAGCCGCCAAAGACTGCGCCGGCCGCGCGCCGGCGGCATGCTTTGCACAAGCCGGTCGTTGAACGCCTCGACGATCACGCGATCGAGATTGACCAGGCCGATGAAGCCCAAAGCCGCCGCTACCTGCTTGGCGTAGTGCAGCTTGGTCGGATTGCCGAAGTCCATCGAC
>JBGQCZ010000429.1:0-5373 GCA_041495645.1 Gemmataceae bacterium
CGGCCGAACCGGCCTCGCTCACGCCTAAACAGCAGTCCGTCTTGGACCAATTGCGATTGGTGGGCGACCCGATCGAAATGCGGCAATTGGCCAAGCAGACCGGAATCGGCACCGGGCCGATCGCCATTCTCGTGCAAAAAGGCTACGCCCGCAAGTCCACGCAAAAGGTCGATCGGTTCACCGTGGCGCAATCGACTTCGGAACAGGCCGCCGCGGCGATCGTTCTGAATGAGGATCAGGCTCAGGCCTGGCGTCCTATCGAAGAAGCCGTGAAAAAAGGCGGTTTTCAGTCGTTCTTGCTGTACGGCGTCACCGGCAGCGGCAAGACCGAAATCTATCTGCGTGCGATCGAGGAAGTGGTCCGGCAGGGGAGGGAAGCGATCGTCTTGGTGCCGGAAATCTCGCTCACGCCGCAAACCATCGAGCGGTTCCGCGGGCGTTGCGGCGAGGTAGCCGTGCTACACAGCCATCTGGGCAACGTGGAGCGCGGCGGGCATTGGCGGCGCGTGGCGGCGGGACAGGTGCAAGTGATTGTCGGTGCTCGCAGCGCGGTCTTCGCCCCGGCGCGAAAACTCGGCCTGATCGTGATCGACGAGGAACACGAAAACTCATTCAAGCAGGAATCGACGCCTCGCTACCACGGCCGCGATGTGGCCGTCATGCGGGCTCGGCTCGAGAACATCCCGATCATCTTGGGCTCGGCCACGCCGTCGCTGGAAAGTTGGAACAACGCCCAACGCGGCCAGTACACGCTGCTGAATTTGCCGAGCCGGGTCCTGGAACGGGCCATGCCGAAGGTCGAACTGATCGACATGCGGCACGACGGTCCGAAGATTCGCCAGCATGCGCTGAGCCCGAAGTTGGAAGTGTCCATTCACATGGCGCTGAAGAGCGGCGGGCAAGTGATCTTGATGTTGAATCGCCGCGGCTTCAACACGCACATTCATTGCCCGTCGTGCGGCTACGTCGCGACGTGCGCCAACTGTGACTTGGCCCTGACGTACCATCGCGAGCGGTCGGCGATGCTGTGCCATTACTGCGGGTTCGCGCAGACCCCGCTCGCCCACTGCCCGATGTGCAACCAGACGGTGATTCGCTACCAGGGTCTCGGCACGGAAAAGCTGCAAGCGGAGATCGAATCGAAGTTCTCCGGCTACGTGGTGCAACGGATGGACAGCGACACGATGCAAAAGCCCGGCAGCCACCGCCGAGTGCTCGACGCCTTCCGCGAGGGGCGGATTCACATTCTGATGGGCACGCAAATGATCGCCAAGGGGCTGGATTTCCCGAACGTCACGCTGGTGGGCGTTGTCAATGCCGACGTGGGCCTGCACATGCCGGACTTTCGAGCTTCCGAGCGGACGTTTCAGTTGCTAGCGCAAGTGGCCGGTCGAACCGGCCGCGGCGATCATCCGGGCCGCGTGCTGGTGCAGACCTTCAATCCCGAGCATCCGTCAATTGTGCTAGCCGTGACGCACAATTACCTTGGGTTCGCCAAGCAAGAACTTGCCTTCCGACACGAGCACGGTTATCCGCCGTATCAACGCATGGCTCGCTTGATCGTCCGCAGCCAAAAGCAAGACGCAGCTCAGAAGTTCGCCGACCATCTCGCCGGCGCGTTCGAGCAGGCCCTGCGCCGCCAGGAAAGCCAAAACCCCGGCACGCCCGCCGTGCGCATCCTCGGCCCGGCCGAATGCCCGGTCTTCCGGCTCAAGAACTATTTCCGCTTTCATTTCCAGGTGCAATCGCCGAGCGCCGCAGCGCTGCATCGGGTATTGCGAGATGTGCTCGCGACAATGAAGGTGCCAAGCAACGTCGAATTTCAACTCGACGTGGACCCTTACAACATGTTGTAAGGTCACTTCTTCGGAGGAAGGGTCTTGTACTTGTCAACCACGATTTTGGCGGCGGTGAGAAGATTGGCTGAAGCCAAATTCAGCGCGGCCTGCGCGGCATTCGACTTATCCGCCGCGACCTTGACTTCAGCCGTGCGGGCCTCGACGGCTTTGTTCGCGGTTGCGACATTGGCGGTCATCAGCGGGACGGCCTTCTCGGTCTCGACTTGCTTGGCCGCGGTGGCCGTGACGGCTGCGGTGGCGTCGGTGAATGCCTTTTTCGCGACTTCAAGTTCGGCCATCGTTTGCGCGACAAGCTTCTGTGCAGCCTGGAATTCCGCGACAAGGGCCGGGTCGTTCTTCGCGGCATCGGCCGCTTGTTTCACTTTCGTTGCCGCTTCCTGGTACGCTTTGAACGCGACGTCCTTGGCCGTGACCTTCGCTTGCGTGACGGTCGCCGCGACTTTCGCGGCGTCGGAAGCGGCTTTGGCCTGAGTCATGGCCGCGGTGGCGGCATTTATGGCGGTGGTCGCATCGGTCGCGGCCTTTTGAGCGGTGGCAAGGTTGGTATTGGCTTGTTGAAGACCAGCGCTGGCCGCGTCGGCGCCTGCTTTGGCCTGATCGTGAGCGGTTTGCTTGGCGACGAGGTCCTTCATCGCGGCTTCGAACTGATCGGCGGCGGACGGCGGATTGTTGGATACGGCGCCGACGGTCTTGCCGTCGGCGGTCGTGAAGACGCGAATGAGCCCGGTCCAATCGCCGGCAATCACGCGGGAGTTATCATGAGTGACGGCGGTGCGAAGCGCGAGATCGGGAAACGGCTCGAAGGCTTTCTGCTGGGCGCCGTTTTGGTCCCAGAGTTTGGCCACGCGGTCGCGGCCGACGCTGGCGAGGCGGCCGTCGTGCGAAAAACGCACGGCCGCAACTCCGCCGCCATGAGCGCCCCAACTCTTGATCTGCCCGCCATTTTCCATTTCCCAGAGGCGAATCGTTGTGTCTTCGCTGGACGAGGCAAGCAGGTTGGAATCGTCGCGCCAGGAGACATCGGTCACGGCGGCGGTATGGCCGCGCAGGCTGAAATACTCGCGGCCGGTGTACGCTTCCCAAACAAACAGGCCGCCGTTGCGGTCGGCGCTGGCCAGCAGCACACCGTCCGGGCTGTACTCCATCGAGTAAATCCAGTCGGTGTGCTTCTTGATGTCGCGAATCTTCTCACCGTCCTTGGTGGAATAGATGCGGATCATTTTGTTCGGTCCGCCCAGCGCGATCTGGGTCTGATCGGCATTGATATCGGCGGCCAAAACGGTGTCGGTCTCGTCGCCGACCTCAATAATCTTGTCGCCCGACGCGACGCTCCACACGACCGCTTTACCCGAGTGCCCGCCGCGCCCGCCGGCGGCGAGCAGCAAGCTGCCGTTGCGGCTGAATTTCAGCACGTTCGGCTGGCCGTAAGGGAAGGGCAGTACGCCCAGCAATTGCAGCGTATCGGCGTCGTAAAGAACGACCTGTTTCTGCCCGGCGACGGCGACGAGCGGCGACCAAGGATTGGCGGCGATGGCGGTGACGGCGTTCGCGCGTTGTGCAATGATCACCGGTTCCGGCGAAAGCTTTGTCACATCGGGCATGGGGGGCGGGCCTTGCGGGCGGCCGCGCACAACCGAGGTAAGGCTCACGTCCGCCTTCGGTTTCATGGCGACGACTTTACTGCCCGCGTTTTCGAGAGCGCCTTGTTCAATCCACGCTCGCACCGTGTCGACCGCAGGTTGTGGCAGCATGTCGGTCTTGGGCGGCATGAACGGTTGAATTTTGTGCGAAATCGTGAGCAACATGCGGCTCGCGTCGGGCTGGCCCGGCTTCACAACGACGCCAGACCCGCCGCCTTCCATCAGCTTCTGGTAGGTGGACGCGTCCAATCCGCCGGTGATCTTGTCGGAATTATGGCAGCCCAAGCACTTGTCGCGCAGGATCGGCAGAACGTGTTCCTGGTAGGTGATCTTGGCGACCTTCGGCTTATCCGCGGCAGGGGCGGACGCCGCGAAAAGTCCAATCGCACAGATGGCTGCAAACCGTTTCATGATGCCTCTCACACGTCAATGATTGAACATGAACTCGCGCGTGTTCAACAGCGACCAGAAGACATCTTCCAGCGTTTGCTGCTTGTTGTGAATCGGCGCGATCAGTTCGATGAGTTTCTTGGTCTCCGCCGGCGTCGGCTTGCGGCTGATGCAGCGGATGTAAAGTTCCTCGATGATCTGTTCGTGCGTCTGTTTCTCGGCCAAGCGCTTGGTGATCAGTCCGCCGCCCATAATCTTCTGCGTGGTCGTGTCGCCGTTGAGCAGGTGCAGCGATTGGGACAGCGTGGGTTCCAGCTTTACTTCGCACGAGCAAACTGTCTCGCGGGACGCCCGGCCGAAGGTGCTGAGGAAGTAGGTCGAAACACTGCCATCGGCTATTTGCACGGCTCGAGAACCGAGAGGCAGGCCGGGGAACTTGTCTTTGGTTTGCGTGACGGCGGAAATGCAATCGTACAACGTTTCGGCGCGGATGCGGCGGATCGCGCCGCGAGCGAAGTTTCGGGTATCGCTCGCGTTGCTTTCGTTGGCCTGGGTGGCGCGCTGGTAGGTGTTCGAATTGCAAATGTCGCGCACGAGTTTCTTGAAGTCGTACTTGTATTCGGTGAACTTCTTGCCCATTTCGTTGAGCAGCGGTCCGTTCGAGGGCGGATTACTGACACGCACGTCGTCAATTTCGTGAATGATGCCTTGGCCGAAGAAATGGCCCCACACTTGGTTCGCGAGGTTGGTAGCGAAGTACGGGTTTTCGGGAGATGCGAGCCACTTGGCCATGACCACGCGGCGGTCCTTTCCGGCCACGTCCGCCGGCTTATCGCCGCCCAGGAATTTCGGCGGCATCACCTGGCCGTTAACCGGGTGGCGAACGTCGCCGCCGCCGCTGTTGAAAACCACAAGTTCACGCGGGTCATCCGTGCCCTTGCGGCCGATCTGGCTGAAGAACGCGGCGAAGCTGTAATAGTCGTTCATCGTCCAGCGATCGAACGGGTGATTGTGACATTGCGAGCACTGGATGCGCATGCCCATAAACACCTGGGCCACGTTTTCGGTGACCTTCAAGATGTCGGTCTCATTCTGATAGTAATTCGTGGGCGGATTCTTGAACGTGCCGCCGCTGGCCCCCAGCAGTTACTGCACCCACTGGTCCGTCGGCACGTTGTTGGCGATCTTGTCCTGAATCCAGTTGTAATAGAGCAGCATCGACTTATAGCTGACCTGCTGCGACGACTTGATTTGCAACAGTTCGGCCCATTTCAGCACCCACAACTCGACGAATTCCTTGCGGCCGAGAAGTTCATCGACGAGTTGCTCGCGTTTGGCCGAGGTCGCGTTGTTCATGAATCGGTGGTATTCCTCGACCGTCGGCAGGACACCGCAAATGTCGAGATAAGCCCGGCGGAGGAACACCTCGTCGCTGCAAGTCTCCGAGGGCGCGATGCGGAGCTTGCGCAGCTTGGTGTTGACCA
>JBGQCZ010000430.1:0-5371 GCA_041495645.1 Gemmataceae bacterium
CGCCGAGGATCCCGAAGCGGTCGTATTCGCGGCGGAGCTGGCACTCGAATTTCGCCAAACCTGGGGCAACGACGTGTTTCTCGACATGTACTGCTACCGCCGCCGCGGCCACAACGAAGGCGACGAGCCGGCCTTCACGCAGCCGGAAATGTATCGCAAGATCGCCGGCCACCCCTCGACGTCCAAGGTCTACTCGAATCGGCTGATTCAATCCGGCGATCTCACCGAACAGGAAAGCAAGGACATCGCCGACGAGTACCTGGCCAAGCTGGACGGATCGCAGAGGAACTTGCACAACGAACCGCCGCGCGAACGCGGCATGCCGCGTTTCGGCCGCCGCTGGGAGGGCTTTACCTCGGTTTATACTCACGATCCCGTGCCGACTGGCGTGCCATTGGCAGCGCTCAAGCGCATCGGCGCCGCGATCACGAAAGTTCCGAAGGGCTTTACGCCGCACCGCAAACTCTTTGATCCGACGCCGAAAACCGGGGAAGCCGCCTCGGAAATCAAGTCGTTCGTCGAACGACAGATCGACATGATCGACGGCAAAGAGCAAGTCGATTGGGGCTTCGCCGAAGCGCTCGCCTACGGTTCGCTGCTGGTTGAAAAGACGCCGGTTCGCTTGACCGGGCAGGATTGCCGCCGCGGCACCTTTGCCCATCGCCACGCCGTGTGGGTCGATCAAATCACGGGGAATTATCACGTTCCGCTGAATCACATCAGCGAGGATCAGGCCGAGTTCGCGGTCTACGATTCGCCGCTTTCGGAATTCGCCGTGCTCGGGTTCGAATTCGGCTATTCGCTCGACGACCCCAACACGCTGGTGCTTTGGGAAGCGCAGTTCGGCGATTTCGCGAACGGCGCCCAGGTCATCATCGATCAATTCATCGCGTCGAGCTATTCGAAATGGCAGCGCGCCTGCGGCCTGGTGCTGCTGTTGCCGCACGGCTACGAAGGGCAGGGGCCCGAGCATTCCAGCGCCCGCATTGAACGTTTCTTGCAGAATTGCGCGGAAGACAACATGCAGGTCTGCAACGTCACGACGCCGGCCCAGTTCTTTCATCTGCTACGCCGGCAGATGCACCGCACGTTCCGCAAACCGCTCGTGGTGATGACTCCCAAGAGCCTGTTGCGCCACCCGGTGTGCAAGTCGTCGCTGGAAGACCTTGCGGCGGACCGCTTTCACGAAGTGCTTGACGACCCGAACGCCAATCCGGACAAAGTGCGCCGCGTGGTGTTGTGCAGCGGAAAACTCTATTACGATTTTTATTACGACGCGAATGAGAAAGATCCGCTCAAGGTCAACCGGCTGATCCCGCCGCAAGTGGCGGTCGTGCGCGTCGAGCAACTCTATCCGCTGGCGGAGGAGCAATTGCGGCAGATTCAGCGCAAGTATCGCAAGGCTGCGGAATGGGTTTGGGCGCAGGAAGAGCCGCAAAACATGGGCGCGTGGACTTTCATCGAGCGGCGGCTGCGTTCGTTGGGAATCGAGGCGCAGTATGTGGGCCGCGACGCCAGCGCCAGCCCGGCCACGGGCTCGTTCCGAATCCATCTCCGCGAACAGAAGGAGCTGGTGGAAACGGCCATCGAGGGGTCGGCGCCGCACCTGGTTTTGGCCATTCGGCCCACTCCGCAGAAAGAAATTCGCGGCTCGGACCAGGCGCTTACAGCTGGAAGTTGATCGAATCGCGTTTGATTGCATCGGGGATTTGGCATGCCTGTTGAAGTAAGAGTTCCCTCTTTCGGCGAGTCGATTAAGGAGGGTGTCATTGTCCGCTGGCTCAAGAACGCCGGTGACTACGTCCAAAAAGACGAAGACCTCGTCGAGATCGAAACCGACAAGGCAACCAGTCCGCTCCCGTCGCCGGCGTCCGGCGTTTTGACCATCACGGTTCCCGAAGGAAAGAAAATCCTGATCGACGCCTTGATCGGCAGCATCGACGACAAGGCTACCGTTCCGGCGAAGACGACCACCAATAATTCCGTGCCCGCATCGAAGCCCGTTCCGGTCGCCGCTGCCGCGAAGCCCGCGGCTGCTAATCCGGCCAGTTCCCAACCGCCGCCAATGTCTCCGGCCGCTCGAGTTTTCGTTGCCGAAAACGGACTGGATCCAAGGGCGATCATGCCAAGCGGGCGCGGCGGAGTCATCGTCAAGGATGATGTGTTGGCCCATGCGATGAAACCCGCTGCGCCCGCCCCCGAGACCGCATCGGTGCCGCGACTGTCGCGGCAAAAAATGTCGCCCATACGCCAGCGCATCGCCGATCGGCTCATGGCTTCGCAACAGACCACCGCCACGTTGACCACCTTTAATGAAGTTGACATGTCCGCCATCATGGATTTGCGGACGCGCTTCAAAGAGTCGTTTCAGAAGAAGCACGGCGTCAATCTTGGCTTCATGTCGTTTTTCGTCAAGGCGGCGGTCGAAGCGCTCAAGGCATTTCCGCTCGTGAATGCACGGATCGAGGGCGACGAGATCGTCTTTCAACACTTCTGGAACGTGAGCGTGGCGGTCGCTACGGAGAAAGGACTGTTCGTTCCCGTGCTGAAAGACTGCGACCGGCTGAGTTTCGCCGACATCGAGAAGGGCATCACAGACCTCGCCGTCCGCGCCCGCGACGGCAAGATCCGCCCCGAGGATTTGGCCGACGGCACGTTCACGATTACCAACGGCGGCATTTTCGGCTCGATGATGTCCACGCCGATTCTCAATCCGCCGCAAAGCGCCATTCTCGGCATGCACGCGATCAACAAACGCCCGGTCGTGAAGGACGATCAAATCGTCATTCGACCGATGATGTACCTCGCGCTGTCATACGACCATCGCTTGATCGACGGCCGCGAGGCCGTGCTGTTCCTGGCACGCGTGAAGGAAACGATCGAGAACCCCGGCCGGTTGCTTCTGGACATATAGCCCCCGGCTTGCCGGGGGAAATGTCTGCGACACTTGAATCCCCCGGCAAGCCGGGGGCTAAATGGGAATTCCATGTCGGACACCTATGACCTGATTGTGATCGGCGGCGGGCCCGGTGGCTATGCCTGCGCGCTGCGCGCCGCTCAACTCGGATTGAAGCCCGCCGTCATCGAGAAGCGCGCCACGCTCGGCGGCACCTGTTTGAACGTCGGGTGCATTCCCAGCAAAGCGCTTCTCGATTCGAGCGAACGCTTTGCCGAGATGGGCAAACTCGCGAAACACGGCATCATTGCCAAGGACGTTCAACTCGATCTGGCAAAGCTGCTTGCCCGCAAAGATCAAGTCGTGAAGGACCTCACGCAAGGCATCGCCGGGTTGTTTCGCAAGAACAAAGTCGCGTCGGTGCCGGGAACCGGAAAACTCATCGGCGCCGGCAAAGTGGCGGTGACTGGCAGCGACGGCAAGACGACCGAAATCTCGGCAAAGAACATCGTCATTGCCACCGGCAGCGAACCCGTGAGTTTGCAGGGCATTCCATTTGACGGCAAGTTCGTTGTCAGTTCGACCGAAGCGCTGTCGTTCGACAAGGTTCCGAAGAACCTGATCGTGGTGGGCGGAGGATACATCGGACTGGAGCTCGGCAGCGTCTGGGCTCGGCTCGGCTCGAAGGTCACGGTCTTGGAGTTTCTGCCGCGCATTTTGCCGCTTTCAGACGGCGAATTGGCCACGATGGTCCAGAAATCGCTGACCAAACAGGGATTGGAATTTCACCTCGAAGCAAAGGTCACCGGCGTCGCCATCAAGGGCGATCAAGCACTGGTCAAGGCGATGATCAAGGGCGAGGAGGAGACATTCGCGGGCGACAGAGTGTTGATGTCGGTAGGCCGCCGGCCCATCACATCTGGTCTCGGATTGGAACAAGCCGGCGTGCCGGTCGATGCGAAGACCGGTAAGATCGTTGTCGATCCAAAGACATTGCAAACGATCGTGCCGGGGATCTACGCCCTTGGCGATGTCATCGACGGCCCCATGCTCGCTCACAAAGCCCAGATGGAAGGCGAATCGCTCGCCGAAAGGCTGGCTGGTCATGCGGCCTTCGTGAATTACAACGCCATTCCGAGCGTGGTCTACATTTGGCCGGAACTCGCCAGCGTCGGTCTGACCGAGGAACAACTGAAAGAAGCCAAGCGGGAATACAAAGTCGGCAAGTTTCCGTTCCTGGCCAACGGGCGGGCCAAATGTCTTGACGAAACCGAAGGCGTGGTCAAGCTGCTGGCGGATTCGAAGACCGACCGTCTGCTCGGCGTCCATATCTTTGGTCCGCGCGCATCGGATATGATTGCCGAAGCCGTGGCCGTGATGGAGTATTCCGGAAGCGCCGAGGATGTCGCCCGCATCTGCCACGGGCATCCGACGCTGAGCGAAGCGTTTGGCGAGGCCGCTCGGCATGCTGCTTTTGGTGCTCCGCTGCATCTGTAAGGCGGCTCGCGGCTTTGCGATTTCTACCCTTCGAGGTGCCGAATGAAGTCCACATCCCGCCTCGTTTTGGCCGCTGGCTTTGTGTCCCTCGGCGTCGTCATCGGCGCTTTCTTTTCCGGTTCCATTTCGCAGGGCCAGAATCCGGCGCTTGCCGCGATCCCGCGTGAATTGACCAGTTACCGCGACGTAGTGAAGCACGTCTTGCCCGCCGTGGTCAACATCGAAGCGAAAGCTAAACCCAAGAACCGCCCCGGCCAGCCCGCGGACGACGGCG
The DNA here is from genome assembly GCA_041495645.1 of Gemmataceae bacterium. Lineage (GTDB taxonomy): Bacteria > Planctomycetota > Planctomycetia > Gemmatales > Gemmataceae > JBGQCZ01. The sequence continues at coordinate 4,668 of JBGQCZ010000430.1, forward strand.
GCGATCTCGGCTTCGGCACGGGTTTCATCGTCGATTCCAGCGGCATCATCATGACGAATTTCCACGTCGTTGAAGGGGCGGACCATCTGGTCGTTCAATTGATGGACGGCCGCAAGTTCGCGACCGACGATTTCATTTCCGACAAGAAAACCGATCTGGCCGTCGTGCGAGTTCGCTCGCGCCACGCATTGCCGGCTTTGGAATTGGGCGATAGCGAAGTCATGGAGATCGGCGACCGTGTGCTGGCGCTTGGCTCGCCCTTTGGCTTGAAGGGCTCGGTCACGGCGGGGATTGTCAGCGCCATTGGCCGCAATTTACATCTCAACATGTACGAGGATTTCATTCAGACCGATGCCGCCGTGAACCCCGGCAACAGCGGCGGACCGCTCGTCAATCTCGAAGGCAAAGTCATCGGCGTCACCTCGGCCATCAAGAGCCGCACCGGCGGGTTCCAAGGCGTGGGTCTCGCCGTATCCAGCAATCTGGCCCGGTTCGCCATGGAGCAACTGCTGCGCGACGGCACCGTCAAGCGCGGCTACCTCGGCATTCAAATGGACGACGTGGACCCGGACACGGCGGAGCGCATCGGCCTGAAAGGCGGCGGCGTGCTGACCAAGAAGGTGCTGCCCAAGACCCCCGCGGCCCTCGGCGGCATGAAAGCCGGCGATGTCATCACCGCCATCGACGGCAAACCGATCAAAGAC
>JBGQCZ010000431.1:0-5362 GCA_041495645.1 Gemmataceae bacterium
CGAAGTTCTTGAACGTGCCGCGGCGCAACTGATAATCCTTGGTGTCGCCTTCCTTCACCAGAATGTAATGGGCCGTCCACGTTCGAATTCCCTTGTCGTAGCAAACGCTCACCGCGTCATCGACTTTCAGATCGGTCGCGCTCTCTTTGCCGCCGCGGTTGATCACGACGTTGTCGGCGAACTTGATGGTCCAATCCTTGCCGGCGCCATCGATCAGCACGAATTCCTTCTTGTCGGCGTTCACGGACTTGACTTTGCCGGCGGCGAGATCGTTCGCAGCCGTCGCGGCGCTCGTCATCAAAACGACTGCCGCTACTGCGCCGACCCACTTCATGAAACTCTTCATCCTCAAACTCCTTTGGGAAAACCCGACAGCCCGACTGTCCGTGATAGACACGATTCGGGCCAGCTTCCGTTTCGACATGAGCCGGAAACTCCTCCTGCATGACCCGACGGCTGAAGACGTGACACCGCCGAGCCAACAAAAAAAGCCGACGTGGTGAAGCACCCTGAGGTACTCCACCGCGTCGGCTTACTTGGTGACGAGTCCCCCGGCATCGCCGAGTTACCCCTCATCCAGTCATCCAACATCTTCAAAATTTAGTCTAAGGATCCCGTCGCCGAATTCAAGGGCCGCATCGGAATTAAGTTCCGCGATTGCTACGATGGTACCGATATCGACCGGAAACCCGGGTGCGCTCTCTTCGTCGCGAACCGAACTTCCGTTCATGATGCGTTCGGAAATCAAGACGGGATTTTTGCCGCAACGGGATATGGAGTTAACGGCTGGTAGCACAATAGCTCAGATTCACTTCGAAGTCAAATTTGTGAACAACAACTACGATCGGCTTTAGAGCCATGAGGTCGTCCCTCCGTGCAATCGCCGATTTTGTGGTAACTTCGGCATGTCCGCAAGTCAAAAATGTCCCTTGATGATATATGAACGCGCGTGCCGCGCCCTCGCTTTCGACCTTGGGAATGACCGCAACCACGACAACCTCTTGCGAGTTGGCATCGGTCGGATGATCCGCGCTTGCCGAAGGTGAATCGCAAAGAATCGCGTAGTTTTCAATGCTCTCCTTGAATTCAGCGGCTGGGTCCTTAGACTAAAGTTTGAAGATGTTGGATGACTGGATGAAGAGTAACTCGGCCATGCCGGGGGGGACTCGTCACCAAGTAAGCCGACGCGGCGGAACCCTTCGGGTGTTTCACCACGTCGGCTTTTTTTTTTGGCCTCGGCGGCGAAGTCTTCAGCCGCCGGGCCACCCGCAGGAGGAGTTTCCGATTCAATTTGGATTGGAAGTTGGCCCTAATTCTTGTCCATCAAGGACCATCGGGCGACGACGAGACACCGGCCTTTTCATGCGGAACCGGTCGCTGTCGGCGTGTAACCGAAATTTACAAAAGGCACAAGACTATGTTGAGACATTTGACTTCTCCCTGGCTTCTCTGGGTATTGTTGGCGGCTTTGTTGGTCGATCCCAAAACGGCGCGGGCCGATGAATCGTACTACATGATCGTCTTCGCCCAGCAAGGCGGCGCCAATCAGTTGGATCTGTCTCATACCTTCGCCACCTTTCTCAAAGCCACTGGCGAAGGGCCGGACAAAACGAAATATGGCATCGACAGCCACACCATAAGTTGGATGCCGCGATCGCTGGACGTTAGAGTTCTGAAGCGGCCGGAAGAAGGCGTGAACCTTGACTTGAAAGACACATTGCTCCATGCCACGGCGATCAAGGCCGAGGTGTCAATGTGGGGCTCTTTCCGCATCAAAAAGGAACTTTACGAACAAGCGCTTCGGCAAGAGGCGCGCTTGAAAAAAGGCGACATCGACTACAAGGCCCTCGACAACCGTTTTCGGCCCAACACTGCCATGAATTGCATTCATGCGGTTTGCGACATTGACACGGACAATGGCCTGCTGCCGACTGGCACTGCCCACGGCAACGACGCCAGCTATATGGTTCTAACGCATTTAAGCCGCTGGATCATCAAATACGACGAAAAGCACGAATGGATCGGCCGACGACTGGAACTGGGTAAAGACATCGTTCATCGCGATTTTCAGCCGAAAGCAGCGGATGACGTGAAAAAATGAACCACCACAAGAACAAAGAAAGAGAAGACATGGACCACCAACACGAACACCCTCGCGGACGTCATTAACCGTTACAAGGCCCATTTCAAACTGGCCATGACCGTGGGCGAAATGCTCCTCTTGCCTCAATCAAATGAGGGAAGACGCTTTCTCAGTCAGTCCTTCAGCATTGCCATTTTCGCCGATCATGGATCGTTTGCTGGAGTGGCAGAAGTACGGGATCACGCTCTCCGCCCAACGCATGCAATGCGGGCCGAGTAAGCGGACCCGCTCCAAGAGCCAAACAGCGCCGCGTTCCACGCCGCTGATCTTCTCGTTGACGATGTGCTGGGAGTATCGGCGCAAGTGAGACCGCTCCGCGAGTATAATGACGGGATGTCCGTTCGATCCACTTCGTACCGCGGCTGCGGTCCAACACCTGGGGGCGCTATGCGTAAGTACATCATTCCCCTGATGGCCATCGCCGTCGTGGGGGGCGGAGTTGCCTTCTGGTTTTTGCGCCGGTCGGGCGGCGAGGTGGTTGCCTTCCGCACGGAGACGTTAGATCGCGGAGAACTTTTGGCCACAGTTGGCGGCACCGGCACGCTGGAACCCGAAGACGTGATCGATGTCGGTTCACAGGTCGCCGGGTTGATCAAGGAATTTGGTGTTGGAACGGACGGTAAGCCAATCGACTATGGGTCGCCGGTCAATTCAGGAACGATCTTGGCCCGAATTGACGACCAATTGTTTGCGGCCAAAGCCGAGCAATCGCGGGCTCTGTTACGATCCGCCGAACAGAAGGTAGCCCAGGCTAAGGCCAAGGTCGACCAAGCGGTCGCCAACACCAAAAAAGCGCGTGCTGACCTGAAACAATCCGTGGCCCGGTCGAACCAATCGACTCGTGATTACACACGGTTGAAGAATCTCAAAACGAGTGGTTCCGTTTCGGATACCGAATACGACGCGGCCCGGAGCGCGTTCGAAATCAACGAGGCGGGCATCGTCGTTTCCGAGGCGGCCATCGTTCAGAATGAAGCCGCGGAGGCCGACGCACGCGCGGCGGTGGCTGACGCCGAAGCGGCGGTGGCGACGGCCAAGGCCGGTGTGCTGCAAGATGAAATCAATCTCGGCTATTGCACCATCAAAGCCAACGTCACCGGGACAATTCTCGATCGCCGTGTGACCATCGGTCAAACCGTGCAAGCGTCATTCAACACACCAAGCCTGTTCCTGATCGCCAAAGACCTGAAGCGAATGAAAGTTTGGGCCTCGGTGAACGAGTCCGACATCGGTCAAATTCGCGTGAACCAGCCCGTCCGATTTGCCGTTGATGCATACCCCGGCGAGACGTTTCGAGGCGCGGTCAACCGAATTCGGCTCAATGCCACGAACACGCAAAACGTGGTCGTGTATACCGTCGAAGTAATGACCGACAATACGACCGGCAAATTGCTCCCGTACATGACGGCGAATCTCAGTTTCGAAGTTGATCGGCGAACGGATACCTTGCTCGTCTCCAATGCGGCGTTGCGCTATCGGCCCGCAGCCGCGCTGATCGCCAGCAGCGACACGCCGTCGGCCAAGGACGCGGCCGGCGAGAAGCAGAAGCCCGGGCAAGGTGTCGTCTGGGTGCAGGAAGGGACCAAGTTACGAGCAGTCCCTATCACCACCGGTTTGACCGACGGAACCATGACGGAAATCCTGAGCGGTGATCTTGCGCCGGGTGCTGATGTCGTCGTCGGCGAAGCACAAAGCGGCTCGAGCGCCGCCACGGCCCAGAATCCATTCGCCCCCAAATTGGGCGGTTCCAGGAGATAGTCGTCCCAACGCGATTGGAGAGACCGCCATGGAAGTCATCACGGTTAAGGATGTGTGGAAGACATACCACGTCGGCGAGGAAGACGTTCCCGTTCTCCAGGGTGTGTCGCTGAATGTTCGGCGCGGCGAACTGGTCGCATTGACTGGACCATCGGGTTGCGGCAAGTCAACGCTGATGAACACGCTCGGATGTCTCGACCGGCCAACCTCCGGGCAGTATTGGCTCGACGGCGTTGAGATTTCCCGGCTGTCGGCGAAAGCGCGGGCCGTGGTTCGCGGCCAAAAAATCGGGTTCGTGTTCCAGAACTTCAGCCTGTTGCCGCGAACGAGTGCTCTCGACAACGTGCTGATGCCGCTCACCTATGCCGTTCCACGGCAAGACGCCGCCTCAGGCCGCAAGCGGGCGATCGCTCTCTTGAAGCGAGTGGGGCTCGCCGATCGGATGGATCACCACTCGTCTCAGCTCTCGGGCGGGCAGCAGCAGCGCGTGGCCATCGCTCGATCGCTCATCAATAACCCGTCGGTCCTTCTTGCGGACGAACCCACCGGCAATCTCGACTCGAAGACCAGCGTTGAAATCCTGGACATGATCAAACGGCTGAATACCGAAGAAGGGTTGACCGTCCTGCTCGTCACCCACGACCCGAACGTAGCGGAGACCGCCAAGCGAGTCATTCGCATGCGCGATGGCATCATTGAGTCGGGTGCGTTCACCACCGAGCCGGACCTTGTCGCTGCTCATTGAGGGATCGAACATGCCACTCATGCCCCCGACATTCGCGGTGGCCATCCACGCTCTGCGGCGGAATCTGGTTCGATCCGCGTTGACCACGCTCGGCATCGTGATCGGAGTCGGGGCCGTGATCGCCATGGTGGAGATCGGCCAAGGCTCGAAGCGCGCGGTGGCCGAGAGCATCCAAAGTCTGGGGGCGAACAACCTGCTGCTCATGCCCGGCCAAGCCTCCAGCGGCGGAGTGAGTTTTGGTGGCGGCACAAACCCAACCCTGACCCCCGGCGACGCGGACGCGATCATTCGAGAAGTGTCAACGGCGGTTGCTGTTGCCCCGGTTGTTCGCGCTCGCACGCAAGTGATTGCCGGGGGAAAGAACTGGGTTCCGCTTTACATTTATGGTACGACTTCCGATTTTTTGACTGTTCGCGACTGGCCGGTGGCCAATGGCCGGGCGTTTACTCCGCAGGAAGGGTCCAGCATGGGCGGGGTTTGCCTGATCGGTCAGACCGTCGCTCGCGAGCTGTTCGGTGAGACGCAGCCGGTTGGCCAAACGATCCGTGTGAACAACACTCCGCTTCAGGTGATCGGTGTGCTGGCTCCGAAGGGGGCAAACACCTTCGGAGCCGACCAAGACGACATCGTCTTGGCTCCGTGGCGGACGATCAAGTTCAAAGTCTCCGGGCAATCGGCTCAAACGAGCAACCAGAGCACTGGTGCGGCGGCCAGCG
>JBGQCZ010000432.1:0-5353 GCA_041495645.1 Gemmataceae bacterium
CGAGGAAGCCGAGGACCTGGCTCAGGAAGTGTTCCTGCGAATTTACCGGACGCGCAAAAAGTACATGCCGCAAGCCAAGTTCAGCACTTGGCTGTTTACGATCGCCAACAACCTGGCGCTGAACGTCATCCGCGGCCGGCAGCGAAAACCAACCGTGCCGTTGGCCGGCAGCGAATCGGGTCCGCTTGGCCCGCGGCCGCAGGAGCAACTGGCCGTCGATCCCGGCCACACTCCCGCTCACGGGCTGAAACAGCGTGAACTCGTGAACCTGATCCGGCTGGCGCTTGAAGAACTGAACGAACGTCAGCGGATGGCGGTTGTTCTCAACAAGTTCGAGGAGCTGGGCTACGCCGAGATCGCGGAGATAATGGGGCTGACGACCAAAGCGGTCAAGTCGCTGCTGAGCCGGGCACGCGGCAAGCTCCGCGAATCATTGCAGGCGTACGTATTCATGGATGGTTCGCCGCCGGCACCGCCCGCGGCTGACGATTAATCCCGATGTAAACGCAAGGGCATCCGGTCATGGCCGAAGCGAACGACGAACAACGCGAAAACGAACTGGTCGCCTATCTCGATGGCGAACTGGACGAGCGCACGGCGCATGACTTGGAACAAAAACTCCAGGCGGACGCCGTGCTGCGCCGCGAAGCCGACGGGCTGAAACGAACCTGGGAATTGCTGGATTTCCTTCCCCAACCCGAACCAACGCCGACGTTTACCTCGCGTACGCTGGACAAGCTCACGGTGTTGCGGCCAACAACGACATCATCGCAAGCGGCGCCAGTACTTACATCTACCCCCCTGCCCGTCGCGGAATCGCCAACGCGGACCGCGTTGCGCGCCGGCCCGGCGCCAAGCGCCCGGACAAAATGGGTGGTCGTGGCTGTCGCGGCGATGGTTCTGTTCGCGGTTGGTTACTTGGCGCCGTCGTCGTTCTCGCGCCGCGGGCCGAAGCCGCTCCGGCCCGGTCAAGCCGAGGAAATGATGGCAAAAGACTTGCGGCTGTTGGACAACCTGTCGCTGTACCAGTACGGCGATGATCTGGCGTTCTTGTTCAGCCTGGACCACCCTGATTTGTTCGGCGAAGATTCCGGCGGTCATTGAACCAAGGTCTGGTCATGCGACGATTTCGCTACTTATTCCCGCTGTTCACCGCCGGCTTGACGTTGGCTATTGCCGCGTCGCCGCCGGGACCATCCGACGACCAGGAGGCGAATCTGCGGCTGCTCCAGGAATGGCGCGTCAATGAGCCGTTGCGTTACGAGAAAATCGCGCGGAACCTCGAGCGTTTCCGGGCCATGACTCCCGAGCAGCAGGACCGGCTTCGCACGCTCGACCAACAATTGCACGACGAAGAATCGAGCACGCAAGCCCGGCTCCTGCACGCGTTGGAAGAATACGGCTCGTGGCTGACGAAGCTGTCCGACGAGGATCGAAAACGCGTTCTGAGCGCAGCCAATACGGGCGAACGGCTGAAGATCATTCGCGAGCTAAGAGAAAAACAATGGCTGCAACAGCTTCCCTTGGTCAATCGTCAGCAATGGCAGGCCGCGTCCGACGTTGACAAGAAGAAGCTCATGGATCAATGGAAAAAGGACGAACAGCGGCACCGCGAGGATCGCACCGAGGTGCGGCGCTGGGAAGTCCTCACGCAGGAGCGCCCATTCCAAATCATGGCGGACGAGGCGTTCCGAACTGAACTCGTCGACTTTGTGGCCAATCGTCTAGCGCCGATGCTTTCGAATGAAGAGAAGGCGAATCTGAAGAACTTGGAAGAAGCGCGGCGCGGCCCGATGCCGTGGATGCCGTGGATGCGAGCCGTCGAGAGCATGTCATCCGCCCATCCCGTTCTCGCGTTGAAGCCGAAATGTGTACGCAAGAAGGAATTGCCCGACGAGTATCAAAAAGCGCTGGACAACCCGGGCACGACCGCCGGAAAGGCCGCCGTCGCCAGGTTGCCCGAGGGCAAATGGCCCGAATACCCAATTGAAGTGACCAAGCTGCTTCGCTCGTGGAATGTGCCGCTGAAAACACAACTCGGCCCGGTAAATGCCCAGGAAATCTCACCGAAAGTTGCTCTGTGGGTTGACTCCACATTGCTGAAGTCGCTCACCGACAGCGAAAAGGACAAGCTCAAGAAGGTGGAAGAGCGCTGGCCGGAGTATCCGCAGACATTGCATGACCTGGCTCGAAAACACCGGCTGCCGATTCCCGAGCTGAGCCCGCCCGGTGAGCAAACGCTGTGGGATTTCGTCAAAAGCTTCCGCACCCGCCCGCTGCCCGATCCGCCCGAGGATATGCTGCGCAAGTTCGCTCAAGAACTGAACGCCGAACGCAGCGGTCCGTTTCTCTCGCCCAATAACCCCGTAGATCGGGAGAACCTCAAACGCAAGTTTTTTGACAATTACCCGGACATGCTCATTCGCTTGGAACAACAAGACCGGATGCGCGGCGACCGGAAACGGCGGCCTTCAAATTAGCTAGTTCACGCGACCGTGTTGACCAGTTTGCCGATGCCCGTGATTTCGATGGTGATCCGGTCGCCGCTCACCAAATAGAAATCGTCTGGGGGAACAACTCCTGTTCCCGTCAGCAAGATAGCGCCGTTGGGAAAGCTGTTATCGCGGCCGAGCCACTCAACAAGGCTCTCCAGGGTGCGGGCCATTTCGGTCAAGCGCGTTCCGCCCTCGAACGCGACCTTCGCTCCGCGTTCGATTCGCAAGTCGATGTGCACCAGATCGCGGTCGGGCATGCCCTTCGGCAGCGTGACCACTGGCCCCAACGCGCAAGATTGGTTGTAGACCTTGGCCTGCGGTAAATAGAGTGGGTTTTCGCCTTCGATGTCGCGTGCGCTCATGTCGTTGCCGACCGTGTAGCCAACGATTCGCAGGTCTGGAGACACATAAACAGCCAACTCCGGCTCCGGAACGCTCCAGCGGCTGTCCGCGCGAATGCGAACGTCTTCACCGGTCTTGACGACTCGTTCGGCAGTCGCCTTGAAGAACAGCTCGGGCCGTTCCGCTTCATAGACCAGATCGTAAAACCGGGCCGCGCCCTTGGATTCCTGCTCTCTCGCCATCTTGCTGCGCTTGTAGGTAACGCCTGCCGCCCACACTTCCTGCCGATCGATGGGCGGCAACAGGTCGCGTGACAGCACCGGAAACGTCGTCTGACCTTGGTCGATCAGATCCTCAATAACCTTCATCGAGTCGGGCGCATGCAGCACGTCGCTGAAGCAGCGGTATTCCGGTTTGCGGTCGAGATCGAGAAGAAAGACCTGGCCGTTGCGGATAAAACCGACGCGCGGTTGCCCCGTGTCCGAGCGCAGCTTGCACAGTTGCATGAGTGGCCTCGACCGACGATTGGACGCCGCAAGATGAGAGCAGCCGCGGCGTCTTGGAGTCAACAGTAGTGTAGCGGATTCTTGCCGAGATGTCGAAAACGCTAGGCCGTGTTGTTTGAATCCGGGCGATTTCGGTCATTTGAGCCAGATCGTGATCGCGACGAAGCGGACCATTGGTCGATTTTCGCCGTGGCAGCAGCGGCGGCGACTGGACGGAGGGCGACATTCGAGAGCGTTTCCAGGATTGGACGATCACTCGGGTCACTTCGGTCAGCCGTTCGAGCGTCCGGACGGCTCGCATCAGGCAGCACGGGCAGAGCAAATGGGCAGGACGGCGGAGGACCAAGTGATGTGCGGTCGATTCACCTTGCATGCGAATCTCAAGACGGTTGGCGGACTGTTCGACGTGCCTGGACCGCCTCCCAGTGTCAAGCCGCGTTACAACATCTCCCCATCGCAAACCATCGTGGCGGTTCGCCCAACCGAGGACGCGTCGAAGGAATGGGCGCTTCCAATCACGGTTCTCGGTATGCCTTGTAGGCTTTCAGGGCGTCGCCAGTCAGAGCGCAGAATTGATTCGCGTCCAGCAACTTCCGTTCGTCAGTCAACTGCGAGTAAACCAAGACTTTGGCGTTGGTAAGGAGTGCGGCAGAGACAAGCCGCAGGTCTTCGAGAGCTCCTTTCAGCGCCTCCAAAGGCGGACGGTAATGTCCGCTGATGGCGGAAATCACTTCCAAACTGCCGTGGACCACCTTCCAGTCACCGGCGGCCTTGACATCCCGTCCCGCCAAGAACGAGGAATGATGGAATTTGCCTTTTTGCGATTCCGTGCTCGAATAGAAGCGCCCCGATGGTCCTTGCACCCAGATGGCCATGCCCGCCGTTCCGTTTAAGGCCGCGGTGCTCAGTGCGCTGTCGAACGGCTCTCGATCGAATTCCAGCCTCCCCAGACTTCCCGGTGAATCCTTGGGCTTGCGGCAGTGGAGCAAACCATCGCCCCCGGGCTCGATGACGTATCGTTGGCGGCTCACCATGTCGAGGTATCGGACCATGTTGTTTTGTCGGTTGGCACCGAGTTCGCTAATGAGCCAGAGCATATCCCGGCCAGACGGCACGTTTTGGAGGCTGACCCACTCGATAAATGTCGCTGGACTGGCATAGAGTCCCTTTAATGTGAGGAAATTGACCACGAGCTCCTGCGCGGATTCGAGCAGGGACTTATACGCACCGCCCTCGAACTGGTGTTGGGGATGCAACCGCTCCGGCATGTAGTCCTTCTTAAGCGGCAGCCCTTTCGGCCCGGATTGGGACGCCGTGTCGGACATGAAATGCCTGATTTCGTTCATGAAGCGCGACAGGACGATCGTGGGATCTGGATAGCCGCTCATCAAAGCGAGAGCTTCTGCAAGAGCGCGCTCCCGCGTGTCGTCATTCACATAGTCTGATTTGCCGTCTCGCATCCGACACCCCTTTCTTGGAGGCGACACCACGTCCCGGTGTCTTTCTAGCCGAACAGACATGCTTTTGCGAATCCCGGCGCGGTCGAGCGGAGCGGAGGACGTGGTCGCTATTTGGGCTGCGGGCGGCTCAGGAGAGTTGTCCTACCTGCTGACATCGCGACGCCGTGAACCGCGCGCTACACTCGACGCCATGCAGCGAAATCGCCTGCAACCCGATTGGCGGGCCGAAACGTCCAACATGCTCGCGCCTTGACACTGCGCGTCCGCGCCGACGTTCGGCCCGGCTCTGAGGGCTGGCTGATAACCCACATGATCGATCCCACCGGCAAGCCGATCTCGTCGGAGCGACAGGACTTGCTCTACTGCTTGCGGATGGCCCAACCCTGGCGGACGGCGGACGAACTGTTTCGAAAGCTCCTGTTTCGGGCTGAGTGGTATTTGAAGAATCTAATAACTCATGATGCTGAACGCAAGTCTTGATTTCCAAATGTAATGCAATTAGCCCTGCGGCGGCACACTCGCCGCGGAAAACGTTCTGGGCATCTTTCCG
>JBGQCZ010000433.1:0-5351 GCA_041495645.1 Gemmataceae bacterium
CACGCTCGGACGCGAGAGGTTTCCAACGCCCGAGCGCATTACGGCAACGCTTTCGCTACCAGCGGTACGACAATGCTCTTTGCACCAGTTCGCTTCAGCGCCGCGACCTCCCCTGATCGGCCCCAAGTCTGCGTACTGAGAAACCCTCATTCTAGAATACGTGTAAATGTTCGAAATACTGTTATTCCAGGCAATTCCGTCAAATGCTTTGAATGCCCTTGCAATTCCCTGAAAACGATCTTACAATCTTCGGAAGTAGCCTGTTTTCGGGGCATTTGCGTCGGTAATCGGTTGAGATTCAAACCATTTTCATAAGCCGCGTGTCGCGGGTTCAACTCCCGCCCCGCTACTGAAATGTAAGCGAGTCGCGCGCGAACACGGGCTAGTTCACGCGCTGTCCCGACATCACCTCGTGGACCACTTCGAGAAACTGCTTTGGGCTGAATGGCTTGCACATGGTGGCGGCAGCGCCGAGCATTTCCGCGAGTTCGAGATAGTCGCCGAGCACTCGGCCGGATCCGCCGCTCATGGCGATGATCTTCACGTCGTGAGCGCGGCTTCGCAATGCGCGGATGACGCCGATGCCGTCTTTTTCGGGCATGAATATGTCCGTCACGATCAAATCCGGCTTTGATTCTTCAAAGGCCGCCAATCCGTCCTGGCCGTTGCCGGCCTCGACCACCGTGTGGCCGTCTATTTCCAGGCAGGCTCGCAGCATTCGGCGAAGATCGGATTCGTCGTCGATCAGAAGAATGGCCGCCATGGCAGGCTTCCCGTCAAAGTCCTGAAAACGCGAATTGTTTGACGCGCCTGATAACTTCGTTCGCGCTGCCCCAAGCAAACCCGGCGTGGACGGCCATGAACACCAAGGGCAGCGTCAGCTTGGCTTTCACTAGTGCTGTTTTCTTGGACAGCGACAACGCCGTTGCCAGCACCACGGTCATGTAGACCAATGCGCCGAACGCCAATAGGCCGAGAAACGGCGGGTACCACAGCCCCAGCGCTGCACACGTGATCATGCCGAAGACAAGACCCATCGGGGCCACGGCGGGGACCGAAAGCGAATGCGGGTGTTTGGCCGCGAGACGGAAGCGGCCGCGGCCGTAACGGCTCATTTGAAAGGCCACGCCGCGAATCGACGAACGCGGGTGATAGTGCACCGCGATGTCAGGCGTGAAAAGGCACTTGAGCCGGGCGGCATCGATGCGCGTGTTGAGCTCCACGTCCTCGCAGGCATCGAAGCGTTCGTCGAACAAGCCGACTTTCTCGAAGACCTCGCGGCGATAGGCGACGGCCACGCTGCTGGCCTTCACGAACTGTTCTTGCGATGAATAGATGAACGAACTCGGATTGTGGCCCAGCCACGAGCGACGTGCCAGGGCGATCGCTTGCTGAACCGGCGATGGGCTGTAGATTTCGAGCGGTTGCGGGCGTCCGAGGCAATGCGCCCCGCTGCGCTCGAATGCCGATACCATCTTCGTCAGATAATCGCGGTCGGTGATATCGCAGTGCCCGTCGACAATGACGAAAAACTCGCCGCGCCCGTGGAGCACGCCCAGGTTGCGGGCCGCGCTCGACAGACGCTTCGGATTGTGAAGCAGACGGATGTTCGGATGCTTCCCTTGCAACCGGCGAACGATTGGGACGGTGTCGTCGGTCGAGCGACCGTCAGCGACGATGATCTCGAAGCGATTGGGATCGTAGTGCTGGTCCGTCAGCCGCGTGAGCGTGCGCTCGATGCAGGCAGCTTCATTACGAACGGGAACGATGACCGTGACGAAGGGCGTGTGATCCATGACGAAAACTCGTGAACGTAACGCGGACACTCTTGTCCGCGTTACGAATTCAGGCTGATTTCCGCCGTGCGTAGCGCTGGATCGCCTTGCCCGGTGCGAAGTCGGCTGGAATCGATCGCCGCAGAATGAAGCGAACGTAATTTGGACGAAGACCAATCATACGTAGCGCGGTGCAAACAACAATTTGCAGGTCGAGGCGCGGGCCGATGTGGTGGATGTAAGCCTTGTCGAAGATTAGCTTGTCGGCCACATTCGAGACATCGGTATCGGGCGGCAGTTGCACTTGCGCCAGGCCGGTGATGCCGGGACGCACCGAGTGGCGGTCGCCGTAGTCGGGCATGTCTTTTTCGAGTTTCTCGATGATCTCCGGGCGCTCGGGACGTGGGCCGATCAGGCTCATGTCGCCGCGAATGACGTTCCAGAGTTGCGGTAATTCGTCGACGTGCGTTGCGCGAAGGATAGCGCCGACGGTTGTGACGCGCGGATCGCCGGGCACGGCCCAACGCGGACCGGTGAGCGATTCACAATTGTCGATCATCGTGCGCAGTTTGAAGATGCGGAAGGGAACGCCGCCGCGCCCCAGGCGCGTCTGCACGTAGATGGCCGGTCCCTTCGACGTGAGCCGCACGAGCAGCCCGGCGAAGAGCATGATCGGCAGAGAGGCAACCAGCGCCAGGACGGAAACCGTGACATCGAGCGTTCGCTTGAGGCGCGCATAGCCAATTGGCCGCGTGTGGTTCGGCGCGTGGTGGATTTCGGCCGCGACGGGCAGGTAGGCCCCTTCGCGCCCGCCGGGCTTGTAGAGGTTCTTCGGGCGAATGACTGCCTCGTTCTTGAACGCGGTTCGCGTATTCATCATCCTGTTCCGTTGATGAGGTTATCGGCCCCGCGACGCTGGTCGTGGAGCCGGTTATGGTCCGATTTGGCGATTCAACTCGCGGACGTACTGAGCCATGAAATCCTTGTAAGAAGCGGAGTCGTCGGTCGCGTCGTCGAGAGGAACTGGGTGGATCAGGTAAAGTTTGTGGAGCGACGGCGTAGCAGCAAAAAACAATCTGGGATAATTCGGCGCCTGCCAGTTGCCGTCCGCCGTCCAACCCCAGTAAATCCGGATCGACTCCATACCCGAAGGCTTTTTCTTTTGGAAGTGTCCAGTCCAGAATTTCGCGTAATTTCCTTCGTCTAATGTTAAAGTTTCCTCACGGATGGTATCGGCCACTTTGTAGCCGTTTCCCAAATAGCAATGCTCGGGGTTGTGAATCGACACGCGGCCGGCCCGGCCCGAGGTAATGGCCGCGATCAGCCATTTGCCACTGACGCGGTTTGTAAAGCGCGTGATGATCACCGAAGTCTTGGTATCGTCGTCCGTGCCGCGCGGCATCCGTTCGCCGATCCAATCGCCGAATTCATTCTTCATGTCGGCAAACATGTTGCCGGGTTGATCGTCGCCGACCGGCGCGGACCAACGATCCGTCGCCAGGCCGTGGTAAATGCCCACGCCCAACAACAACACCGATATCAGCGCGGCCGTGGTCAATGGTCGCATTCGAGCATTCGCAAAAGAGTGTGGGGCAGGTTGCCAACCTGCCGTTCCCGCGGATGTTGGCAGGTTGGCAACCTGCCCCACAATGGATTTGGCCCGCCCAACTACTTCGATTCGCCCAAGAAGATCAAGCCGGTGTGCGGCACGCCGAGTTCGCGCACTTTCTGATAAGCCTGCTCGACCGCGGGCTTGCGGCTCACGAATTTGCGGGCGCAAACCACGATGGCGTCGCAGTGCTGACCAATGAGATACGTGTCGGCGACGGGCGAAAGTGCGTGAGAATCGAGAATGATGTAATCGAATTCCTGGCGAAGCTGGTCGATAATGCGGCGGAAGCGGTCGCGGCCCAGGGCTTGTTGTGCATCGGCGTCCCAAGCCCCGGCCGAAAGGAACGAGAGGTTGTTAATGGCGGTCCGCTGAACCACTTCCTGCAAGCCCTGCTCACCGCGTAGCAATTCGCAGACACCCGGTTGACCCGACAGGCCCAGGTGCTCGTGCATTGCCGGTTCGCGCAAGTTCGCGTCCACCAGAATCGTCTTGCGATCGGTTTTCGTGAGGCTCACCGCAAGGTGCCCGGCGAGCGTGGTCTTGCCTTCGCCCGGCTCAGCGCTGCCGATCAGGATCGCTTGGGCGCGCTTGCCCAGGAAGTTGCGCCCGAGCATGATGCGCACCTTTTCGACCGCTTCCATGAATGGGTCGGGGTTCAGCCGGCGCGGATCGGTCCCGGCAGTCACGGCATCGTTGGAGCCAATTTCCGGCAATACTCCAATCAGGTTCAGCATCGGATTGCTCGACAAATCGCGCGCTTCATAGAGCCGCTTGACGCGCCCCTCGTACATCGTGATGCAAGCGCCAATCAGCATGAAGCCGAGCAATGTCGCGAAGACCGTGCCGATGACCTGCTTTTTCATTTCCTTCTTGATGGGCACCGAGGCCTTCTGCAGTTCGATGACGCGCGGCTGAGCGTTTTGTTGGTCGACAGCCATCACGTTCAGCTTCTTGAGGACCTCTTCGTAAATGCCGATGGCGAACAGCAGGCTGCTTTCGTCGGTGTCGTAATCGGTTGGCGATTTGTCTTTCGCCATCTGCACCGAATCCTTGAGCGGCGGCAAGCCGTCGAGTTGTTTCTTGACCGTCTGGCGCAGGAGACTTCGGGCCTGAACCTCGGCGGCGGCCTTGTCAACGGCGTCTTGCAACTGCCGCCGGTTGGCCTGTTGAAATTCGCGCGTGACGTCGGTCTTGCGTTTGCGCTTGTAGTCCTCGACGGCTGTCTTGGCCGCGACGGCCTTCTTCTCGGCGTCCTTTACATCGGCGTGAGTCGGACTGGTATAGACGTTCTTCATCGAGGCGGCGAATTGCTCGGCTCTCTCCACCTTAGTCGTCAGTTCCTTGTAGTCCTGGTCGCGGTCCAGCACGGTGTTGATTTCGGTTGCGGTTACTTCGAGCGTGTCCACTTTATCGAGCCGCGCCTTGATCACTTTCTCGCGTTCGACCGCCAAGGTGAAGTCGATTTCGGCCTTGCGCAGTTCGCTATTGAGTTGCGCGAAGTCGGCCTGACCGACGCGAACCTTGGCCGGCGGTTCGGCGGTCACAAACGGCTGCCCATCCGACAGCGGAAGCGGCAGATTCTTCTTTTGCTTGACCTCAAGCTTCACCTTGTAATTCCGCAGGTCCTCTTCGAGCCGCTGCCGGCTCTTTTCCAGCGTGGCGAGCGAGTCCTTCTTCTTCAATTGATCGACCAGCACGACTTCCTTCATGTACGCGGCCTGCACCGCGTTGATGATCTCGGCCAGGTCGGGCGGATATTCGCCGATCATGACGATCTTCATGATTTCCGAATGCTCCGAGTACTCGACCTGAATGTTGTCGATGAGCCAGCGAACCTTGTCGTCCACGTCAACGAGAGTCTGCGTGTTGCCGATCTTGCTGTCGCGCAGGGCGGCCCGCAGGACAAATTCACTCTTGATCGAGTCGGCCTGCGTCTTGAGGAAGGTAAGAAACTCATTTCGATA
>JBGQCZ010000434.1:0-5344 GCA_041495645.1 Gemmataceae bacterium
CCCCACTTCGCGGGCTCGGTATGCGTGGCACGAACCGATCCGATTCTGAATCTGACGACACTCCTGACCGGGCTTTACGCCGAAGGCGTCGACGTGGATTTCTCTCCGCTATTACCACAAACTGTCGCGGAAACCGCGCCCACTGCACGACTCATCAAAGTGCCGGTCGGTCACGGTCCAATTGTCGTTCCGCCACGTCGGGCGCCGCGTCCCCAACCATCCCCGCAGCAAGTTCGTTCGTCGCCTGTCGAGCAGTCGCCGATGTTTGCGACTCTGGTCGCATCGCAGCAAGCCGTGGCGGACGCTCAACAGTCGTTTCTGCTGTTCAGCGAACAAGGAACACAGTTTCTCGAGCGGTTGATCGGATTCTCAAACACGCTTTTGACCCATGCTCTGAGTCAGGGTCCGGAAGCGGATCAACCCGCGATTGTCGCTTCGCGGCCGATATTGGACATGGAGATGTGTCAGGAATTCGCGGATGGGTCGATTTCCAAAGTGCTCGGGCCTGAATTTGCTACGGTCGATACGTTTCCGACGCGCGTTCGATTGCCAGATGGCCCGCTGATGCTAGTCGACAGAGTCCTGGGAATTGAAGGCGAACCTCGCTCGCTTGGTTCCGGCCGTGTAGTGACCGATCATCTCGTTCACGACCAGCGCTGGTACGCGGGCGAAGGACACATTCCGACCAGCATCTGCGTCGAGGCCGGGCAAGCCGATCTGTTCCTTTCCGGTTATCTGGGCATCGATTTCGTCACGCGCGGCCTAGCGGTTTATCGGCTGCTCGATGCGGTCGTGACCTTCCACCGTGCTTTGCCGCGGCCCGGCGAAACCATCCGCTACGATATCCGCATCGATCACTTTTTCCGCCAAGGTGAAACGCATCTGTTCCGATTCCGCTTCGAAGGCACGGTCAATGGCGAACCCTTGTTGAGCATGCGCGACGGTTGCGCCGGTTTCTTCACCGCCGATGAACTCGTGGCGGGCAAAGGCATCGTTCAGACGGAATTGCAAAGGCGGCCGATGCCCGGCAAGCGCCCTGCTGATTGGCGTCAACTCGCGCCGATGAGCGGCGTTGAATGCTATGACAATCAACAACTGGATGCACTCCGCACGGGCGATCTCGGCGCGTGCTTTGGTTCACGCTTCGCGAGCCTTCCGCTTCGCCATCCGTTGACTCTGCCGACCGGCATGCTCAAGCTTGTGGATCGCGTGATTGAACTTGATCCGATCGGCGGGCGCTATGGATTAGGTCGCATCCGAGCGGAAATGGACATTCGCCCCGATGACTGGTTCCTGACCTGCCATTTCGTCGATGACATGGTCATGCCCGGCACGCTGATGTATGAATGCTGCCTGCACACGCTGCGCATCTTTCTGATGCGCATGGGCTGGATCGGCGAAAAAGGACAAGTCACGCACGAGCCGATGCCGGGCGTACCGAGTCAACTCAAATGCCGCGGGCAAGTCACGGCCGCGACGAAACTGGTCACCTATGAAGTCTCGCTCAAAGAGATCGGCTACCGCCCCGAGCCCTTCGCGATTTGCGATGCGCTCATGTATGCCGACGGCAAGCCCATCGTTGAAATCACCAATATGACGCTTCGGCTCTCGGGGACAACACGCGAGGAAATCGAGTCAATCTGGAGGAACTCGACCGCCAGTCCAAAGCAAAAAGTCCTGTTCGATCGCGATCGAATCACGGCGTTTGCCATTGGCAAACCGTCCGACGCCTTTGGCGATCGTTATCGCGTGTTCGACGCGGAGCGCGTTATCGCCCGGCTGCCCGGCCCGCCGTTCCAGTTCCTCGATCGCATCGTGGACATTCGGATTTGCCAGCCCTGGCAACTTGCGCCCGGCGGCGACATAGTCGCCGAATACGACGTTCCGCCGGATGAATGGTATTTTGCGGCCAATCGGCAGCCGACGATGCCGTTCGCGGTGCTTCTGGAAATCGCGCTGCAACCGTGCGGGTGGCTTGCGGGTTATTTGGGTTCGGCGCTTACGTCCGAGGAGGACTTGTCATTTCGCAATCTGGGCGGGCGCGCGATTCAATTTTTGCCCGTCGGCCCCGATACCGGCACGCTCGCAACCCGAGTCAAGATCACGAAGGTGTCGCACTCGGGCGGGATGATCATTCAGCATTACGACTTTTGCGTGTTGAACGGCGGCGAAAAGATTTATGAGGGCAACACCTATTTCGGGTTCTTCACGAAGTCCGCGTTGTCCAATCAGGTCGGCATTCGTGAAGCCCGGCTATTTCAACCGCCGCTCGAACAATCGGCGGCGGGCCGCTCGTTTTCCTACCCGAACACTGGCGCGTTTCCCAATGAACAGCTCCGCATGGTCGACGCAATTGATTTGTACATCCCCGATGGCGGAAAACATGGACTAGGATTCATCCGTGGACGAAAGCGGGTGAATCCCAAGGAATGGTTCTTTACGGCGCACTTCCATCAGGATCCGGTCTGGCCAGGCTCGTTAGGTCTTGAGGCGTTCGTGCAATTGCTCAAAGTGGCGGGTTCGGAGCGCTGGGGAGAGAACCTCCCGATCCAGCAGACGATGGGCCTTAAGTTGCCGCACGAATGGGTTTATCGCGGGCAGGTGATACCGACCGATCGCGAAGTAATGGTGGAAGCGGACATCACGGAGTGGGACGACGACCGCCGGCTGGTTCGGGCCAATGGCTATCTTTCCGTGGACGGCCGGATCATTTACCAAATGAGGGACTTCACGCTGCAAGGATAATCGGCTAAAACTAACTACCCCTGCGCTCCATGGATGTGGATTCATGCGTTATTCCCGAGTGTACCTCGACTCCATTGGCTATGAACTGGCCCCGGTCGTGGTCGCGACGTCCGAACTCGAAAACCGCCTGAAGCCGAGTTACGACCAATTGCGCCTGCCGATGGGCCAATTGGAAACGCTCACGGGCATTTCGGAGCGCAGATGGTGGGAACCGAATTTTTCGGTTTCGGAAGGCGCCACGCGTGCGGCCCGCAAGGCTCTACAGGCCTCGCACGTCTTGCCGAATGACATCGACGTCTTGATTTATGCCGGAGTTTGTCGCGAACAGTTCGAGCCGGCGACCGCTTGCAAAGTCGCGGCGGGAATCGGCGTCAGCCCGAGCGCCTTCGTTTACGACATCAGCAATGCCTGCTTGGGCGTGCTCAACGGCATCATCGACGTGGCCAATCGGATCGAGTTGGGTCAATGCCGGGCCGGGTTGGTGGTCTCCTGCGAGACCGCTCGCGAGATCAACGACATCACCATCGGTGGGCTGAACGAGAATCCGTCGATCGAGCGCTTCCGCGATTCGTTGGCGACCTTCACGGGCGGATCGGGTGCCGTCGCGGTTCTCGTCACCGACGGTTCGTTCAACCGCGACAAGCGACGGCGTTTGCTTGGCGCTACGGCGCAGGCCGCTCCGCAACATCACAATCTTTGCCGCTGGGGCTTGCAGAGCGTGATCCCCGGAGCCGTTACGAATTTACTGCCGAGCGGATTGCCATCGCTCGTCGGCCAATTCGTGGCGAACAACACACCGGGGTTCGTCAAGAACGGCTTGGACTTCGGCATGCGCAACCTCGTCACGCCGTTCATGTCCACCGATGCCGCTTCAGTGCTTAAGCACGGAGTCGATCTCGGCATGCGGACGTTTCAAGCGTTCCGGGCCAAGCTTGGTTGGGCGGGCGAGCAAATCGACAAAGTCATTTGCCATCAAGTCGGCGCGATTCACCGCGACACGGTTTTGAAAGCGCTCGGGATCGCGCCCGAAAAGGATTTCTCCACCTTTGAGTATCTTGGCAACATGGGAACGGTATCGCTGCCGATGACCGCCGCCATCGCCGAAGAACGCGATTTTCTGCGCCCCGGCGACCGCGTCGGCTTCATGGGCATTGGCAGCGGACTCAATTGCCTCATGCTCGGTCTGCACTGGTAAGCCCGGCTCATGGATTTCGACCGTTCGCTTTATCCGTTCGCCAGCCATTTCCTGGAATCCGGCAAACTGCGCTATCATTATCTCGATGAGGGCGCCGGCGATCCCGTGGTCATGCTGCACGGCAACCCGACGTGGTCGTTTTACTATCGCAATTTGGTCTTAGCGTTGCGCGACAAGTTCCGTTGCATCGTGCCCGATCACATCGGCTGCGGGCTGTCCGACAAACCGGCTTCGTATCAGTACGATTTCAGCCTCAAGAATCGCATCGACGACCTGACGCGGCTGTTGGATCAACTGGAAGTGCGGCGAAACGTGACGTTGGTGCTGCACGACTGGGGCGGAATGATCGGCATGGCCTGGGCGGTGCGGCATCCGCAGCGGGTGGCGAAAATCGTCGTGTTGAACACGGCCGCGTTTCATTTGCCGAAATCCAAGCGGTTGCCGTGCGCGTTGTGGCTCGGGCGAAACACCTGGTTCGGCGAATATGCGATCTTGCGGCGCAACGCCTTTTGCAAACAGGCGGTCCGCATCGGCACCAAGCGGCGGCCGTTGCCGCGCCCGGTCCGCGAAGCGCTGCTGGCGCCGTATGACACGCCCACTCATCGACTCGCGGTTCTGAAATTCGTGCAGACGATACCATTGCGGCCTGGCGATCCGGGTTATGACATTATCGACGAGGTCGAACGCGGCTTGCCGCAATTCGTCGATCGGCCGATGCTGATTTGTTGGGGAATGAAGGACTTCGTTTTCGACCGGCATTTCTTGGCTGGATGGCAACGCCGATTTCCGCGTGCCGAAGTCTTGCAGTTTCCCGATTGCGGACATTACATTCTCGAAGACGCGACGGATGAAATCGTCGCCGCGGTCAAGCGGTTTCTTCAGGCGTGACCAATGGCGGAATTTCTCAATGTGGCGGCCCACTTGCCGGCGTTGGCCCAAAGCCGGCCCGACGCCATGGCCGTCGTTTGCCCGGCTGGCCGCGACCGCTGGAACCGCGTCACTTATTCCCATTACACCTTTCAGCAATTGGATCGCGTCAGCGATCACTTCGCGCGAACGCTGGAATCCGTGGGAATTCATCGCGGCACACGCACCGTGCTGATGGTTCCGCCGAGCCTGGAATTCTTCGCCCTCACCTTCGCGCTGTTCAAGCTCGCGGCGGTGCCGGTGATTGTCGATCCAGGCATGGGCATTCGCAACTTGGGCAAATGCCTGGCCGAGGCTGAACCCGAGGCATTCATCGGCATCCCGAAAGCGCATCTCGCACGCCGCATCCTGGGCTGGGCACGTCCGACTATTCGCACGACCATCACCGTCGGCCGGCCCGGTCTCGGCAGTACGCTGCGTCTCGATTCAGTTCCGCCCTCGGTCTTAACCGCCGCAACCGCCTCGATGCCGATCGCG
>JBGQCZ010000435.1:0-5342 GCA_041495645.1 Gemmataceae bacterium
CATGAAGGTCGGTCAGGTCATAGGCGTCACCGATCGTTACGCTGGTGCCGTGACATCCCGTCCCGTGCACTACCAGGATGTTTTCGCCACGCTTTACGCCAACCTCGGGATCGACCCCGCTACCACGACTGTGACCGATCCGAACGGCCGGCCGCAACACCTGCTGGATCAGGGGGAGCCGATTCGCGAACTTGTTTGACGCGCATTGTTCTGAGAACACGCGTGAGCAATCCGCTGATCGAGGAGTGAGTCATGTTGTCCATTCTGGGTCAACCGCACCGATTCTGTGACCACGTGTCGCGAAGAGGATTTCTCCGGATCGGCGGCCTCGCTTTGGGAGGACTGTCGCTGCCGCAATTGCTTCGCGCGGAGGCGCTGAACGGCATCCGCAGTTCGCAAAAGTCGGTCATCATGGTGTTCTTGTCGGGTGGCCCGCCGCACCAGGACCTCGTCGATCTCAAGCCAAATGCCCCGGCCGAGATCCGCGGCGAGTTCAAGCCGATCGCCACGAACGTGCCCGGCATTCAAGTCTGCGAGTTGCTGCCTCGGATGGCCAGGATGATGGACCGCTTGGCGATAATCCGCTCGATGGTTGGGAGCGAGGGACACCACTCGGCATTTCAGTGCATGCACGGTCGAACTCAGATGCAGCAGCCCAACGGCGGCTGGCCATCGCTGGGCAGCACGGTCAGCAAGTTGCACGGGCCGACGCGAGAGGATGTGCCTGCGTTCGTCGGCCTGTCACCGAAGATGACGACCGGCACCTGGGCCATCGTCGGCGAGCCCGGCTTTCTGGGTCGCAAGTACGCTGCCTTCAAGCCCAACGCCGACGGCATGGGGAGCATGGTCCTCAAAGGAACGACTCTTGACCAGCTTGGCGAGCGTCGCCGGTTAATGGACAGCTTCGATAGCCTGCGTCGCGAATTCGATGTGGGCGACGTCATGGTCGGAGCCGACGAATACACGCGCCAGGCGATGAACATCCTGACGTCGAGCCGGCTGGCCGACGCGCTGGATCTGAATCGCGAGCCGGCGCGCATCCGCGATTGGTACGGCCGCGGCGATCCGAAGCCGGCGGGTTACGGTGATGCCGGTCCGCTCATGAATGATTACTTGCTGACTGCCCGCCGGCTCGTGGAGGCGGGCGCCCGCGTTGTGACGCTGGCGTATGGCCGGTGGGACTGGCACGGCAAGCCGCATGGCACCACATTCGAAAACGCTCGCCATCACTTCCCGGTGCTGGACCAGGGGTTGCACGCCCTGATCGAGGATCTGCGAGTACGAGGCCTGGATAAGGATGTAACGGTGCTGGTCTGGGGCGAATTCGGGCGGACACCCAAAATCAACAAGGAAGGCGGGCGCGACCACTGGCCGCAAGTTAGCTGCGCTATTCTGGCTGGCGGCGGCATGCGGACTGGCCAGGTAATTGGCTCGACGGACAAGGATGCGGCGCAGGCCAGGGACCGGCCGGTGCATTTCCAGGAGGTATTCGCGACGTTGTACAGCAACCTGGGCCTTGACCCAAGGACGCGCACCGTCACGGATCTGAGCGGCCGACCGCATTACCTCGTGGATGATCCATATGTTCCGATTCCGGAACTGGCGTAGCGCTCGGGAAGCCATCGGGGAGAGCACGCCATGTCAAATGCATCGACGTTCGTCCGACGACTTCTTGCTGTTTTCTTGTTGGTCGGAATCTCCGGAGTAATGCAGGGCGCCGAGCCCGAGCAAACACCGATCTTTGTTTCGGGCCAGAGCGGCTATCACACCTACCGTATCCCGTCGCTGATCGTCACGAAGCTTGGCACATTACTGGCGTTCTGCGAGGGCCGCAAGAAAAACAGCAGCGACGCTGGCGAGATTGACCTGCTGTTGAAGCGGAGTCTCGACGGCGGGAAAACGTGGACAAAGGCACAAATCGTCTGGCACGACAGCGGCAACACCTGCGGCAATCCGTGTTCCGTTGTCGAGCACGACACCGGCGTCGTATGGCTGCTCGTGACGCACAATCTCGGCACCGATAGCGAAGCGCAGATCCTCGACGGCAAAAGCAAGGGTACGCGAACCGTCTGGGTGACCAAGAGCAGCGATGACGGCGTCACCTGGAGCAAGTCGGCCGATATCACGAAGGATGTGAAGGCAGCGGACTGGACTTGGTACGCGACCGGCCCAGGCGTCGGCATCCAGACAAAATCTGGGCGACTCGTGATCCCGTGTGACAACTACATCGCGGGCAGCAAGGCCCAGCAGTCGCATGTCATTTTCAGCGACGACAAGGGAAAGACGTGGAGACTCGGCGGGGCCGTCGGTCCACACTGTGATGAATCGCAGGTTGTTGAGCTTGCCGACGGTTCGCTCATGCTGAACATCCGCAGTTATCGAGGCCGTAATCGGCGTCTCGTCACGATCAGCAAGGACCGCGGCGAAACATGGTCGAAACTCGTTGAGGACGACGCGCTCATTGAACCGGTTTGCCAAGCAAGTATCATTCGCCATCGCGGCGACAAAGGTGGTTTGCTATTCTCGAACCCGGCAAGCAAGAAGCGCGAGCGGATGACCGTGCGGCTCAGTCAAGACGAGGGCAAGACTTGGCCGGTCGCCAGGGTATTGCACCAAGGGCCGGCCGCCTACTCCTGTTTGGCGATGCTGCCAAACGATGACATCGGCTGCCTTTATGAGCGGGGCGACAAGCACGCCTATGAGACCATCACCTTCGCCCGTTTTTCGCTCGATTGGCTGCAGGGCAGCAACGCGAAGCGACCATGATTCCGCCTCAACGCCTGTCCCTACCGAAAATGCCATCTTGGCGGCAGCCGAAGCGAATTCCTTCTTCTGCAGCACGTGGGGCGCCAAGAATGATTTGTCGACTGTTGTCCGATACGGAGAGGACAGCCCAATGACTCGGCGACCGATCGTAGACGAATACCACCGCCCGCGGCGCAGGTTCGGTTGCGAGAACGAGGCAATAGGACACGTTTGACATCAAAAGCGTTTATAGAGACGACTGACGTCGGACAGCCTGTCCGAAATTGATCATGGGATCAAACATTGCGCCTGGAGTATGCGCCTGCAATGAAGCGGAACGGGTCGGCGTCCTCAATTCGCCCGGCTCTTGGTGTAGTACCATTGCACCATTTCCGGGGATGCATCGTCATCGAGGTTCTCTTGGCGGAGGCAGCTCTGCTCCGCGCCGGAAGGAAGGACTTCCTTCAATTTCCAGGTCCCGTCGCGGCGGCCCAGCGTCCAGCACTCCTCGAACGGTGTGACGTCGTCGTCGCGCGACAGCGTGGCTCCGCCGCGTGAAACCGTCTTCTGAGCGTGAGCACTGACGCGCACCGTGAATTCGTCTTCCTCGATATTCGAACGATTGCGAACCAGCAGAATGTCGATCTTGCGCAAGCACAAATTGCGAAACTCGACCGTGAGGCCCTTGGCCTTGCGCTGCTGAATGGTCTGTCGCAAGTTGGCGGCCACGTCGGGAAATAGCTCGGCATCGCTCACCGCCTGCGGATCGCCTTTTTCCTGGGCCTGATAGACGTGAAAGAAGATCTCGCGCACGCGGCGCAGCATGTCCGCTCACTTCCAGGCCGGGCTGGTCTGCTCCAGGAAGTTCAGCATTCGCTCGATCTTGTCGCCCTTGACCTTGACCTCTTTGGGCATCTCGGGGCCGACAACTCCGGCGGCGCCTGCGGCGTCCTGATAGATCTGCTCAAGCTGCGCGTCGGTGAACATTTCGACGAAGTTCTCATGCGTCAGTGCGTCCGACTCCTTGGTCTGCTCGATCTCGCGCACAAGCCATTTGTCGCCCTGGCGGTGGAAGGTCCAGAATTCCTGGAACTGCGCCGGCTCCCGGTCGCCGCGGAGGAATTCGTTCGTGCGATCGTCGACGTAGTAATCGCGGGCGGTTGCCGTGATCAGAGCGGTGAATTCCCGCTGGTCCGGCTTGTCCGCGTAGCGAATGTAGACGATGTCAATTGAGTCAACGCTCACGTTCTCGATGCGGTCGATCTCGTGGCTTCGCCGCATGGATTGAAGCTGACGTTCGTGCTCGGCGTACAGGTCGGGCATCAGCAGCGGTTTCATCGGCGCGTAGTTCCGCGCCTGCCAGCATTCCTGAAGCTTGAGGAAAACGGAATTAACCAGCGTCCTCAACTCTTCCTTCTTCATGGCCGGATCTTGCCGGGCGAGGAAGTCGAGCAGCCGGCCCGTCTTGTCGGCCTTGTGGCGCACCGGGCCGGAAGCGTACGTGTAATCGAGATTGGCCGGAGTTTGCGCATGCTTGACAACTTGAACAAGGATGACCACTCCAACGATAACGACAACGAGGAAAACAATTGGCGTCCCGTCGTCGGAGGAGCCTCCGGAGGAGGAATGCGAACTGCCGCTGAACCCGTGCCCGCCGCCGCCGAATCCCCCGCCTCCGCCTTTGTTGTGAACCGCAATCGAGCCCGCAAAATAAGTAAACGGTTCGTCGGTTGTCAAGTTGTAGACGGTCACGCGACATGAGACGCGGCAGATGGAGCGGATCGGCACGGCTCGCAACTCACCGTCTTCCAGTGCGAAAACCGAATCGCCCACGCGCAGCGAATCCACGGTGCGAAACACGCCGTTCCCGGCAAAGAACGGATGCTCGCCGGTGACTCGCAACTTGCCCTTCGGCGTATCGAGTACGAAATACTCGTCGACCTCGTCAGTGATGATCTTGCGAACCACGGAGTTGACGACGCGGCCGCTCGTCGTGAAAGCCAGAATGCGGTCGCCAGCCTGCGCTGTCTGGATCGGCATCGTTGCGCCGTCGGCGCCGAGAATCGGCGTGTCCGCCAGGAAGCAGCCCCCGCCGCCGCCTCCTTTATTGTGAACGGCAACGGATTCAGCGAAGTACGTGAATGGGTTTTCGGTTTCGAGATTGTAAACGGTTGCATGAGCGTGCACTTCACGAATCGAGACGATCTCCTCCGCGACCAGGTTTTCTCCTTCCAGGACATAGATCGTGTCGCCGACACGCAGGGAAGCCACAGCGCGAAAGGTCCCGTCACCCGCATACAACGGGTGCTCTCCCGTGACGCGCAGTTCCCGCTTCCGCGAGGCGATGACGAAATACTCGTCGATGTCGTGGGCTATCACGCGGCGAACGGTGGAAGTGACTATTTCGCCTCGATCAGTAAGAGCACGAACCCTTTCGCCTGGCTGAATCTGGCCAATGGGTACGAACGAGCCGTCAGCGCGGAGGATCGGCGTGTCGGGCAGGAAGCAGCCGCCTCCGCCGCGGGCGTGGGTGGTCGATGGGCATGCCAGGCACGCCACCAGGACCAAACCAACCGTAGCGACGCGAACCATTTAAC
>JBGQCZ010000436.1:0-5325 GCA_041495645.1 Gemmataceae bacterium
GGATGCGCTTCGCGCACAAGATTCGCGGCAGCCTCAAGGTCGTAGTCCGGCATCGGTGCGTCCAGCGTGCCGATCAGCGGCATGTATGCCAGGTCGGGCACGCCGGCGACCGCGGCGAGCTTGCGAAACGCAGCCGGCAATTCGCGTTGCGTTGCGTCTCGCTCCGCGCGAATGCGCTCGAGTTCCACTTCCATTTGCAGAAGATCAAGCCGCGCCGCCTGTCGCGCTTCGACGAGCTTGCGCGTGTTTTCGGCCGACTTCTCCGCCAGTTGCACGAGGTCACCGAGGATTTCGGCCCGGCGCTGCAGCGTCAGCACGTCGAAGTAGCCTTGCCGAATTGCGGTCAAAAGCGCGAACCGCTGGGCATGCAGTTGCAGATTGGCTTGATCGACTTCGCGGCAAGCGGCGGCGCGAGCCAAGCGCAACTTTCCGGCCGTGACGATTTCCTGGCTGAAAAATGGAGCGGTCCAGATTCCGGCCGGCCCCATCACGTCGCCGAGTTCGTGCCCTTCAATCATGAGCAGCGGATTCGGCAACAGGCCGGCCTGGTCGGCTTTGCCACGAGCCGCATCAATTGCAAACATCGACTGGCCCAGCTTCGGATTGCGCGCCATTGCCAAACCAATGATGTCGTCGAGGCCAATTGCTTGGGGCGCGGCGACTTTTTCGGCAGCGGCAAGTTGGAACGGCCGTTGCGGCAACGGTTCGCGCGCTGCAGCCGCTGAATAGGGAGAGACTGCCCGAATTGTCTCCGCTTGCTCTGCCAAACGGCACGAAGAAAGGACTGCCCCAAACGCCAATCCCGCCGCGGCGCAGCGCCATCGCCGAATCCATTCGCGCAGCGCCATGTGACGAGACTCCCGTGGGCTTCAGCCAATTCATCGGCATTCGGGAGCCCGCGCAATCAGAAAAACCGGCAAAGTCGGAAAAGTCTTACTCAACATCAATCGCGAACAACGCATCGATGGCATCGGCCCAATTGGCCTCGCGCACGCGCAGCGGAAAGACGTGTCGTCCCGATGGCGCTTTGTCTGAGAGTCGAAGAGTGACCGCTAGCGACTTTGGCTTGCCAGGCATCGCCTCCGCCGTCCACTGTTGGTCGTTTACTAGGCCGCGGCCTGCAAGCGTGATTGCAAATGTCTCGGGCTTGTCGCCTGTCGTCGTCGCGACGATGGTGACTTCAAACTCCGATCCGGCTTTGACTTTTTGCAACAGCGGCAGCGCTTGCACGCGGTACGGGTCCCATTCGCGACGATGATTGCCGCTAACGCAGAGCGCATCGGCGGCCCGTGCCGATTCCTCGCCCCATTTCACGCGCCGGCGATAATCCTCGGCGTTAAATTCATACGGCCCGCCATGCTCGGCCAGAATCCACTTGGGCGCGGCGTCCAGAACCTTCTTGGCGCTTTGCGAATAGGGAATCGGCCAACTGCGGTTCAGCCCCATCCAACCGCCCGTCCCGCTGAATTGGTCTTGGTGGAAGAAGTTATCCGCGGTGAAATAACAACGCTTGCTGTCAATCGTGGCCTCCACGCCCATCGTGTATTCGCTCTGGCCGGGGAGGTGATGGAAGCGGAAACGATACTCGCGCCATTCGCCCGCTTCGCCATCTTTGAAGCGTTTATCGAAGCGAACGGGCCGGGCATCGAGAAACGGCGCGCGAAGCCGCAACGGATCGGCCAGCGGTTCGGCCACGCGATCCAGAGACCAGACCGCAAACGGCTCAGCGCTGTCTTTCGCGTAGCCGGGCAAATCGTAGACGCCGTCGTAATGGTCGTAATGGGCATGGCTGAACATCACTAGTTCGAGCTTGCCAAGCTTCAGATCCTCCTTCAACTTCGCCACTTGCTTGACACTGCGAGCGCCCCACGGATCGATCACAGCAAAAGCATTCGCTTCCTTCGAGATGAGCACATAGGTATTGCCGGTGATGTAGAGGTGCTCGGAAACCTTGGCCCACGGCTTCTCGCCCGCTGAGCCGACCTGTTCGCGCGGAACCAAAAATGGGTAGCTCGGTGCATTGCCGAGCCGTTGCTTGCTGTAGCGCTCAAAGCTCTTCAAGAACGCCATGTCCTCGGCATTCGCGGCGGTTTGTTCCAGCGCATCAGCGGGATTTTGAGTGATTGGCTCGTCGTGTGCCGGGAACAGGGCCTTCGGTTTCAGAGCCGCCAGAGAGCGAAGCGATTTCACGGCGGGGCCGAGCCCCGCATCGGTCCAATGATCCCAGTCCGAGGTGTAAGGGGCCCAAATCTTGCCCGGCGCGGCGATGGCATCGCCACAAAACAATAGCGGAGCGACATTTTTTTCCCGCGCCGCGGCAAACGCCAGGTGATCGCGCGAGTGCCCCGGCGTCGCAATGACCTTCAGATTCCAGCCGTGCCAGTCGATACTCTGACCATCTTCCAAAGAAAAGTCGATCCCCTCGAAGCCGACCGGAACCATGTAGTAAGCCGTACGCGAATTGCGCAGAGGAATCGACTCCTGCCAGAACTTCTTCACCGCCGCCGGCGCAAGAAACTCCGAAGAAGCCTTCGCCGCCCGCACCGGTATCTTGGACGCGAGAAAATCGCCGGCACGAGCGCAGGTGTCGAGATGATGATGCGTGAGCAAAACGAAATCGATCTGCTCAACCTTCGCCGCCGCCTTCAACCCCTCCGAAGATTGCGGGCAATCAATAAGTAGGGCGTGGCCTTCGTTCACAAGTGCATAACCGAAAGGCATTTCGGCAGTACGCCAAATGCCGGGAGAGATTTCCTTCCAAGAGGAATCGGGCTGTTCACTGCGAAGGAAGCCACTGAGCCAGACGGCGATGGCCAACGAGCAAACGGTTGCCGTCAAGATTGCAGAGCGCGGACGGGACATGGCTTGCTCCTCGATCTGGCAGACAGTTTCGATCGCCATTCTCAATACATCACGCGCTGCAATTTGTCGCGGTATTCCTCCGACAAGTCGGAGCGCACGCCGATGGCGTGGAAGATCTGCACCATCGTTTCCTTGACCGGTCCTCTCGCCAACACCCGGTCGCGTTCGGCGGCGGCCAGTAGGGCGGCCAGCGCTTCTGGGAATCGCTTTTGGGCGGCCAACGCGCGGCCTAGTTCCAAGCGCATCGCTGCGTTTTCCGGATCGGCTTCGATTTTGCGTAGAAGATCTGCTTCATCGACGGCGGCGCCGGGTTGCCGGCGCAGGTCGCGTTCGGAGCGAATGCGATCCGCTTCAATGCCGTCGCTTCCACCTTGCGGAATTGGATCCAGCAGATTGTCGATGGCGTCGAAATCTCCGGCGGCTAACCTCAGACGCGCCAGCCCGAGACGTGCCGCCACGTAGTCTGGCTTTTGTTCCAGGATTCGCGTGTAAATCGCTTCGGCCTCGGCCGGCTTGGTTGGCTCAAGTGCGGCGGCGGCTTTCGCTTGCTTATCGATTTCACTTGGGCTCAGCCGGTCGAGAAAGTCGACTAATTCCGCTTCCGGCAATAGGCCTTCGAACTGCAACACGATCTCGGCGTTGCGGATCGCTTTGACGGCCGGGATGCCTTCGATGCCGAAATAGCCGGCTAGTTCCGGGTTCTCGTCCACGTTAACTTTCGCCAGGAGAACATCGCCGTTGCGGGCATTCACCAGGCGTTCGAGGATCGGCGCTAATGAGCGGCACGGCCCGCACCAGGGCGCCCAGAAGTCCACGACGATCGGCACTTCGCGGGATTTTTCAACGACCGCAGTTTCAAAGTTGGCATCGGTCGCATCGAAGATGTATTGGGAACCGGCCATTTTGTATCTCAGGAACCTGATCGATCATCCGAAACAAGTTTGCGCGCCAGTTGGCGATGGAAGTGATAGCCCGCGGCCTCGCGCTTGACGCTAAAACGGCCGGTGTCAAACGCTCCACTGGCAAGTCCGCGTTGCACCTCCTCGCAAACCCCCGCGTCCTCGAGTTGAACTTGGTGAGCGAGCGTCATGCTGTCGGCGCGAAACTTGGCATCGGCGGCCGGACCGGAATCGGCAAAATAGAAATCAAATACGACTCGGCAGCGGTCCGTTCCCAGCGGCAGGACCAGGTTCGTGTCCACCACGCCATCGTGCACATTGAGCATGAAGTTGGGAAAGACGTGCCAGTATTGGGCACGGCCGGCTCGCACCGCCCCGGCCGCGGTGGTCATCGGGCTGGTTTGCACGCTGGACCACTCGAAGACCTCGGTGCGGTATTGCGAATAATCGAGCATGCCGGCCAACTCGGGGTGGACCGTGTTGACGTGATAGCCGCCGTCGAGGTAATTATCGACGAATACTTTCCAATTGCAGTTAAGCACGTAGTCGCGGCTTCCCGTATACGAAAGCCCGCGGACACCATCGGCGGCACGTTCCGGCAGCGGACTGAGGAATTCCGAAAACGACATCATTGGTTTGCCCAGATGAACGGCGAGCAGCGGACCCCACGATTGAATTGCAAGTTCGATCAGGCCGTTGTCTTCGCGAGCGAATTCGGCAACCCCATCGAATTCCGGCGTGCCGCGGAGCTTGCCGGCGAGGTCGTAGGTCCAGCCGTGATAGCGGCAGCGGAGTTTGGTCGCTTGTCCGCACGGTTCCGTGAGAAGCGGCGCGGCGCGATGCCGGCAGATATTGAGAAACGCCCGCAGAGTGCCGTCGAGGTCGCGCACAACCAGAATCGGCCAGCCCGCGACGTCGGCCGTAAGGAATGAACCGGGGCGCGCTACCTGGTCCGGCCGGCCCACTACGAGCCACGATGACTTGAAAACCCGTTCGCGCTCCATTCGGGCCAAATCCGAATCGGTGTACCACGAGGCGGGAATGGTGCGAGCCCGCTCCAACGGAAGGCTCGGGTCGAACGCCGCCAACAGTTCGCGCACACGATCGGACATAGGGCTCTCGGATGAACGTCGAGATGGAGTTTTAGTGCCTATTTCTTTTTCGGCCGGGCAAATTGCATGATATCGAGGCCGTCGGCGCTCAGCCGGTCGTCCAGCACGTCCACTTGGCCGTTGGCTTTCAAGCCCGCCAACACCTTGCCCATTTCGGCCCACCAGATGGCGGTGAGGATTTCGGGGTTGTCCTTGCTCAGGCGTTGATATTGCTCGCACCTCGTCAGAAATGCGGCCGCGTCGGATTCGGCGAGTCGCTTTCTGCCTTCGGCGTAAGCGACCGCTTGTTGCCGCAGCGCGTCGGCATCGGCCTGCGAGCGGCGCTTCATGCGCTCGGCGTCCTGGTTGGCGTCGTTTTCCGCCGTTCGAATCTTGGCCTGCGCAATCGCCACGCGCTCGAATTCCGGCCGCACGTCATCCGGCGGCGCTAGCCAGGTCACGCTGGCCGACAA
>JBGQCZ010000437.1:0-5322 GCA_041495645.1 Gemmataceae bacterium
CTTCGAAGTGGCGGAGCACGACGGCTTGCCGTATCTGGCGCTCGAATACCTCGACGGCGGAAGTCTCGCACAACGGTTGGTTTCCACGACGTTGCACCCGCGCGACGCCGCTCAACTGATCGAAACGCTGGCGCGGGCCGTCGATTACGCCCACGAACGCGGCATCATCCACCGCGATCTTAAGCCCGCTAACATCTTGTTTCAGAAGTCAGAGGTCAGAAGTCAAAAGTCAGAAGTCAGACCTGCGAGTGTCAACTCTGACTTCTGTCCTCTGACTTCTGACCTCTGTCCTAAGATCACCGACTTTGGTTTGGCGAAGCGCCTCGACGACGCGTCCGGGCAAACTCATACGGGCCAGGTGATGGGTACGCCCAGCTACATGGCTCCGGAACAAGCGGCGGGATTGGGCCATCGGGTCGGGCCGGCGGCCGATGTGTACGCGCTGGGCGCTATCCTTTACGAACTGCTCGCGGGTCGGCCGCCGTTTCGCGCCGCCTCGTCAATGGCAACGCTGCAACAAGTGCTGAGCCAGGAACCGGTGGCGCCGGCCCGCTTTCAACCGGGCGTGCCGCGCGACCTGGAAACGATCTGTCTGAGATGTCTGCACAAGGAGCCGCGCCGGCGTTACGCCAGCGCCGGCCAGCTGGCCGACGATTTGCGGCGTTTCCTCGAAGGGAGGCCGGTCCTGGCCCGGCGGACGCCGATCTGGGAACGGACGTGGAAATGGGCGCGCCGCCGTCCGGCCGTGGCCGGCATGATCGCGATAACCGTCGCCGCATCGCTGAGCTTGGTGCTCGGCGGCCTGTGGTCGTATTCGAAAATCGGCGACGCGCTCTCGGCTTCGCGCCATCAGGAAAACAGGGCGAAGGAGAACTTCGTCAAGGCTCGCGAGTCGGTTCGTCGACTCACGCAAGTCGCGCGGGACCGGCTCGGCTACCTGCCGCGAATGGAACAGGAACAGCGTGCGATCCTGAATGAAGCGCTTAAGTTCTACGACGAGCTTCGCGACGAAGACCGGGCCGATCCAGCGATCCGCCGCGATCTCGGTCAGATTCACATGATGCTCAGCGGTGTGGAAGAAAGGTTCGGCAATCTCGAACGCGCGGAGGACCTTTGCCATAAGAGCCTGGCGGTGTACGAGCAACTGCTGGCGGCGGAGCCGGACAATCCGGAATACGCGAACGACACGGCGAACGCCTTGAACCGCATGGCAGGCGTTTCTGACGCCATGGGCCGGTATGCCGAGGCGGAGGCACAATGCCGGGAAGTGCTTTCACGAAGGCAAAAGCTCGCCATCTACCGCCCAGACAACGACGAATTCCAAAATAAACTGGGGACGGCCCATTACAATTTGGCACTGCTTCTTCGGGTATTGAAGAGGAATAAGGATGCCGAGGATTCGTTCGGAATTGCTCTGAAAATACTCAAGGCCCTTGCGGAGCAACATCCGCGCACTGCAATCTATCAAGACGACTTGGCGGCAGCATATCTCTCGCTTGGGGCGGTTCTCGACGCAACCGGCCGGCATGCCGAAGCGGAAAAGAACTTGCTTCTGGCCATTGCTTGCCACGACGCGCTGGAACAGATCGATCCGGACCACGCCGCGCGACCGTTTCATCGGCTGGAGATTGCACGCACCTGGCGCTGGTTGGCAAACGTCCGCCGGGTCACCGGTCAGCTCGAAGCGGCGAAGTCGGCCTACGGATCCGCCATAGAAATCGGCAAGAAGCTCGCCGCCGATCATCCGACCGTGCCCGCGTTCTTCTTCGAGCTCGATCTTGTCTACGGCCAGGCAGCGGCTCTGCTCGATGAGATGAAGATGCCGGTGGAGGAGATTAACCGGGAGGCGATGCGGTCGTGGGGCCGATTCCCCGAAATGGTGGATGATCGGTCGCGGTCGGAGACGGAGCGGGCTGTGTTGCGCGACAGCTGGGGCCGCCGGCTGCTCCGAACCGGCCAGTATGCCAAGGCCGAGCAGACTTTTCGCCTCGTACTTGAGCAGGTCAAGAAGCTGCATTCCACCCGACTCGATATCCCGCGTTACCGGCGCGAACTCGCTGCCGCTCACGAAAACCTGGCCATCGCCGTCGCCGCGCAACAGCGCGAACCGGAAGCGATCAAGAGCATTCGCGAATCGATTGAACTTTACCGCGAGCTCGCGTCGGAGTTCCCTGACTTTCCCGACGATCGCTCTGATCTTACCGACGTCCGGGACCATCTGGCCCAGTTGCTTAAGACACAAGCAATGTTTGAAGACGCCGAGAACCTGGTGCGTGAAAA
The DNA here is from genome assembly GCA_041495645.1 of Gemmataceae bacterium. Lineage (GTDB taxonomy): Bacteria > Planctomycetota > Planctomycetia > Gemmatales > Gemmataceae > JBGQCZ01. The sequence continues at coordinate 2,281 of JBGQCZ010000437.1, forward strand.
CGTTGCGCTTTGGGCGGAACTCAAGCAGCAATTTCCCGATGTGCTTATTTACCGCGAGAACTGGGCCCACGCGCTGGATAGCCTAGCCCCCTACCTCCACCGGAACGGCCGGGCCGCGGAGAACGAGTCGATCATGCGCGAGGAATTGGCCGCTTTCGAGAGCCTCGGGCGCGACTTTCCCAGAGTCTGGAAATACGCACGTTTCACGAGTACCGCTCTCAACAACCTGGCCAATCTGCTCGAGCGTCAACATCGATTCGCCGAAGCGGAAAGGGCCCATCGCAGTGCGCTGGCGGTCCGCAAGCATTTGGCGTCGAAGGTTCCGGCCATTCCCTATCACCACCAGCTCGTCGGCCACAGCTACTTCAACCTGGGATTGCTGCTGATGGAAAGCGAGGGCGCGACCAAGGCCGAGCCGGAACTTCTTCAGGCACGCACCCAATTCGAGACGCTGCACCACAATTACCGCAAGGACCCCGACTACCGCTACGACCTCGCCGGCGTCTGCAACAGCCTGGGCAACCTCTGGCGGATGCAAGACAAACCTCAAGAAGCCAAGATGTCCTGGGAGAAGGCCCTGGCACTTCAGAAAGGACTGGTCGACGAGCACCCACTCGTCATCGACTACCAGTACGAATATGCCCTCAGCCAGGTGAACCTGGGCGGGCTCCTCGCCACTCTGCGGCAAGCGAAGGAAGCCGAAGCCTTGTTCCGCCAGGGAATCCAGATTCTTGCGTTGCTGTGCGAGAAACAGTCGGACGCGATCGCGTACCGCACCGGACTGGGTGAAGCCCATGGCATGCTCGGGCGACTCTTTCTGGACGCCAAGAACGCCGCCGGCGCACGCACGCATCTGGAACAGTCGCTAGTACATTTGAAGCAAGCCCTCGACGTTGATCCGAAACAACCCCGCTTCGCCGTTATGCGTGGCGAGAATTACCGATTCTGGATCGAAGCCCTTCTGTTGGCGAAGGACCACAAGGCGGCGGCGAAAGCGGCGCCCGAGCTATCGCGATTGTTTCCAAAGAATGGCGAGGGCGCCTTTCTCGCCGCTAAGTGCATCGCATCTTGTTTGATGCTTGCCGAGCAGGATGCGTCCCTTTCCATTCCGGATCGGAACGTGCTGCTGCGAGCGTACTCTGAGTCGGCATTGGACCTGCTCCGTAAGACGCCGCCGCCTTCCAAACGCCTCCAGGAAATCAAACGATCGCCGGAATTCGAGCCGCTTCGCAACCGCGACAACTTCCGCAAATGGCTCGATTCAACCGGCGAGGAGAATGAATAGACCCCCGTAAGTCGCGGTTGCAACTAATCGTGACGATGTCGCTGGGCGGGCTAACCGAATTGAAGCAACGTGCTCCAGGCCGGAGTTTCGACGAACCTGCAGCCGAGTTGCCACTCTCCATGATCGCGCCGAGCCGAGCGGACTTCGAGTGTCACCCAAAGACCGTCGACCCCGGATTCGGAGCGCACTTGCAGACGCGTGCCGTTGGGGAATTCCACCGGCACGGAGAGCGCAATCCCGCCGCTGGAGCGGTCAAACACGCAACCGACCAGGTGTTCTTCCTCAATGCCGGGGCCGCGAATCAGCACTTTGACCGGGTTTCCCTTGCGCCGCCGAGTGTTCCGCTTCTCCGACGCGCTGCCGGCCACGAACGGATCAAAATCAGGGTCGGCGGCCTTTTCGGGTTCCGCCGGTGCCGGGACGAATGGAACCGGCCTCCGACGCATCGCTCGAATTACAACGAGAGCAACGAGGACTGCGACGGCGCATCCGCCACCGACCACGGCCGGCAACGCCAGGTCGGGCGGCAGCCAAGGGGGAATTTCGAAGGCAAAGGGCGGGAATGAAATCACTGGCTATCTCACAACGAACGCGAATCTCGTCGTTGCCAGCGTAGCATTTGTCGTAAGATCAAGCAAATTCTCGCGCGAGTCGGAATGGTGCCGCGACCATCAAATTCTTCCGATTTCCAGCGACCGATCCGCCTGCTTGCCCAGTACCGCGACAAATCCATTCAACCGAGCGAAACGCGGATCGCGTGTATGGCCGCGAACGTAGCGGGCGTAGATTTGCTGGACAATCACGGCGATCTTGAAGAGGCCAAAGCAATAGTAAAACAGTGCATCGGCCATTTCGCGGCCGGTCTTTTGCCGATACCGATCGACCAGTTCCTGCCGCGTCATGTTGCCGGGCACATACGTTGGCCCCATCGCGACCTGCCGCAGCGCTTTCGAGTCCGCGGCTTCTACCCAGTAGCCGAGCGTCGTGCCCAGGTCCATGAGCGGATCGCCCACGGTGGTCATTTCCCAATCCAGGACGGCGACGATTTGGGTCAGGTTGTCCGGGTTCAAAACCAGGTTGTCGTACTTGTAGTCGTTGTGAATCAAAGCGCCGCCGCTATCGCCGGGCATATTCCCGGCAAGCCAACGGGCCACTCGTTCCATGGCGGGCAGATCGTCGGTCTTGGCTTCGGCGTAGCGTTTGATCCAGCCATTGACTTGGCGCGCGACGTAGCCTTCGGGCTTTCCCAAATCGCCGAGCCCGGCCGCCTGGTAGTCGAGCGAATGCAACAATGCCAGGTTGTCGATGAATGCCAGACCAAGCGAATTGGCCGTCGGCGGATCGATGACGAGTTCCGGGGGCAACGTACTTCGCAGGATCACGCCACGCCGTCGTTCCATGACATAGAAGTCTGCGCCCAAGACGCTCTCGTCATCACAGTACACGATCGGCCGCGGAGCGGGGGCGTAGATCGGGCTTAGGCCGGACAAGACGCGGAATTCGCGCCCCATGTCGTGCGCGGTTTTCACCTGGTTGCCAAACGGCGGTCGCCGCAGGACCAACTCGGTCTCTCCGAAGCGCACGAGGTAAGTCAAGTTGGAATGTCCGTGGAAAAACTGCTCAGCCGCAACGGGACCGGTCAATCCCGGTATTTTCACCTTCAAAAAAGCTTCCAGACGATCCAACGGCAGTTCTTCGCCGGGCCGAATCGGCCCCGCGCGATCGGTGAGCGCACTCATGAGCGACTCCTCTCGGGC
>JBGQCZ010000438.1:0-5321 GCA_041495645.1 Gemmataceae bacterium
GGCTGGGCTGGCTCTTTGACGGCTTTGACTTTCAGCTTTACATCATCGTCGCTACGCCGTTCGTGACCGAGTTGCTCGGCGTGGACAGCGACAAGCATCCCGACGTTCGCTATTACGGTTCGATCATCCAAGCCGGCTTCTTGATCGGCTGGGCGCTCGGCGGCGGATTCTTCGGCCGCATCTCCGATCGGATCGGCCGCAGCCGTGCTTTGATGCTCACCATTCTCACCTATGCGATGTTCACCGGCCTGTCGTTTTTCGCGCAGACCTGGTGGCAGTTGCTCATCCTGCGGTTCATCGCTGCTCTTGGCATTGGCGGCGAATGGGCGGTGGGTGCGTCGCTCATCTCGGAAACCTGGCCCAAGCGTTGGCGGCCGTGGATGGCCGCCGTTTTGCAAACCGCTGTGAACCTCGGTGTCATGGCGGCGGGTGTGGCAACATCATTGATGGCCGACCTTCCCTCGAAACGCTACGTGTTTCTTGTCGGTGTTTTGCCGGCGTTACTCGTGCTGTGGATTCGCCGCGCTGTGCCCGAGCCGGAGGAATGGCATACGGCCAAGAAACGCGCCACCGATACCGGACCGGGTTTCCTCGATTTGTTCCGCGGATCGGTTCGCCGCACCACATTGCTTACCCTTTCCGTCTGCGCTCTGGCGCTCACCGCGCATTGGGCCTTCAATTTCTGGTTCATTCAACACTTGCGAACCCATCCGGACTTGCGGAACTGGACCGACGCCGACAAAACCCATTTGGTGAGCCGTGCGCTTTCGGTGGTGATGATCTCGTCGATCGTGGGGAATTTCTTGGCCGCCTTCCTCGCGCGCTTCTTGAAATACCGCGTGGCGATTGCCTTCCTATGCGCGAGCTATTTCGTTTCGCTCTTCGCCACGTACAGCACGCCGCTCCACCCTGAAAACCTCTGGCTCGGGTTCGTTTGCATCGGTCTATCGCAAGGCGTCTTTGCGCTGTTCACGATGTACCTGCCGCCGCTCTTCCCCACGTTGTTGCGCACTACCGGCGCGGGTTTCTGCTACAATTTCGGCCGCATCGCCGCGGGCTTGGGAACCGTATTCTTCGGCCTCTTTGCCAAAGTCGACGACATTCGCCTGTCGCTCCTCTACGCGGGATTCCTGTTCATTCCTGCCGCGGGCATTTCGTTGCTACTGCCCCAGACTCCCGACGAACAAAAAAGGGACAAGCCGTGATTGCATCCGGAACTTGCCGCGACTTCGGTTACACTGCCGATGACCATTGGGCCAAGCTGCCGGCCGGATGGAGTTGGCCCGACGTGGTCGGCGTCGCGTGCGATTCGCGGGACCGCGTCTTCGTCTTCGGCCGCGGCGACCACCCGCTCGCCATCTTCGACCGCGACGGCAAGTTCCTGTCTTCTTGGGGCGACGGCTTGTTCGTACGCCCGCACGGCATCTTCATCGGCGCGGATGATTCCGCCTGGTGCACCGACGACACCGATCACACCGTGCGCAAATTCACGCCCGACGGCAAACTCTTGCTGACACTCGGCACGAGCGGAAAACCATCGAACACCGGCGCAACCAGCATCGATTATCGCACCATCCGCCGCGCCGCCGGGCCGTTTCACTACCCGACCAACCTGGCGCTTTCGCCCGAGGGCGACTTCTATATCGGCGACGGCTACGGCAACGCCCGCGTGCACAAGTTCTCGGCCGATGGCCTTTTGCTTTTCTCTTGGGGCGAACCGGGCAGCGGGCCGGGACAGTTTCACGTGCCGCACGGCATCGCCGTCGATCGCCAAGGCACGGTCTACGTCGCCGACCGCGAAAACAGCCGCATCCAACTCTTCACGCCCGACGGCAAGTTTGTTTCGGAATGGACCGACGTCGCCCGGCCATGCCAGGTCTTCATCGATCCGAAAGGAATGATCTTCGTGGCGGAGCTCGGTTTCCGCGCCGGCATGTGGCCGGGAACAATAGCTCCCAAAGACGCTCCGGGCGGGCGCTTGAGCATCTTCGACCGGCACGGCAAGTTGCAGGCCCGCTGGGGCGGCGGAAGCAACCCCTGCGCCGCCGGCGATTTCTTCGCCCCGCACGGCATTTGGGTCGATTCGCACGGCGATATTTACGTGACCGAAGTGGTCTGGTCCGGCGGCGGCAAGAGCGGCATCGTTTCGCCCGATTGCCACACGCTGCAGAAATTCACCCGCAAATGATGGGAATGCATCATGAAAGCCTGGCGGTTTCATGCCTTCAACGATTTGCGGCTCGATGATGTGCCCGAGCCTGTTTGCAAGCCGGGCCACGTCATCGTCGAACCGCTGTGCGTGCAGCCGAGCGTGACCGAAGCGCAATTGGCGTTCGGTATCCCCACGCTGGCCTTCGACCGCATCAAGCGCCGGCTCGAAACCGAAGCGCCGGTCCAGCTTTTTGGGCACGAATTCTGCGCCCGCATTATCGAAACCGGTCCGGGAGTCACGCGCTTTCATGTTGGCGAGCGGGTGGCGGCGCGGGCCAAGTTGCCGTGCGGCGATTGTCCGCTCTGCCGGTCCGAACGCGGCAATCTTTGTCGCAAGGGGCCGGTGATCGGCTTTGATCTGCCCGGTTGTTTCTCCGAGCGGGCGATCCTGCCGGAAATCGCCCTCGTGAAAGTGGACGACCGCATTTCCGACAGCGAAGCCGCCTGCCTGCAATCGCTCAGCGACAGCGTGGCGGCGGTCGAGACGGCCCAGTTGCAAATGGCCGACACGGTGGCGATCTTCGGCCAGGGCAGCATGGGCCTGGAGTGCCTGCAAATCGCCCGGCTGAGCGGGGCGGGCCTGGTCATCACCGTGGACGTGCGCGATGAATCCTGCCAGATGTCGCGCGAACTCGGCGCCGATCACGCCCTGAATGCGAAAACCTGCGACGCGGTGGCGGCGATTCGCGACCTGACCGGCAGCAACGGCGCCGACGTGGTCTTCGAATGCGCCGGCGGCAGCCCGAAGCAAGGTCTCGCCGGCCAGCAAACGCTCACGCAAGCGATCGACGCGGTGCGCTCGGGCGGAAAGATCGTCGGCGTCTCCTGGTTCGGCGGCCCGCTGCAATTGAACATCGACACGCTCCGCGAACGCAGCCTGCGCTACGTCTTCCCCGACATCAGCACGCAAGCCCACCTCGAACACACCGTCCGCCTCGCCGCCACCGCCCGCGTCCGCCTGAAACCGACCATCACGCACGTGCTGCAGGGGATTGAGCAGGTGCCGAAGGCGTTTGAAATTACGGCGAATAAGGGCAAGTACAAGGCGATTAATCCGGCGCAGGTGATGATGCGATAAGGGCGAGGACTTTGCTATCTTGAGAGTTCTGGTTTGAACCGATCGTTCGGCGGCAAAGAGCGAGGCGGCGTTGCCCAAGCGCGTATACACACAGGCGTATGCATCGTTCCGGGTCACCGGCGATTCGCTGGATCCGCTTACGGTCACGCTCGCGCTGAGGTTGCCACCGGACCACGTACACCGGCGTGGTGAACCTCGCCTTACGCGAACGCAAAAGGGACGCGTCATGGAGTATGCGCCGCATCGTTTTGGAATGTAGTCGATGTCGTCCGAGAGATGGGTCAATTCGCCAGTGCTCGCCACACACCTAAAATGGCTGCTCGACCAGCTCGAACCTCACGCTGCCGCGCTTTCCGCGCTTCGGAAAGATGGCGTCGAGACCGACTTCTTCTGCTACTCGTCGGGTACCTCGCCACAGCCGCCGTCACTACCCCGCGAGGTACGAGATCGAGCAGCGGCCTTGGGCATAGCGATTGAAATTGACCATTACGGGCCTTCGGCAGATCAAGCAATCAGCGATAAGTTGTGAAGCGACGGTCGTTAGTAGCCTGTCGCGGAAGCCAAAGCGGGGGTAGGGCGCGCCAATCAACTCCTCGACTTTGCAGTAGCCGTTTTCTTGCCGTTCTTCCCCTTCTTCGCCGACAGAGCATTGAGGTTTGCTACTTTGACATACCGCGTGGGGAAATACTTGGCGCCACTTGGCGGCAGCGGAATCTGCACGAAAAGGCTTTCCGGATAAAGATAATCCGTTCCCGATTCATCGACGATCCTCACGAATTTGCGGGTAGCCGCGTCATCGTCAGGAATTGCTTTGTAGACCTTCTGCAGTTCCAATGAGGCTGGATACGCCTTGTTGTTTACGCACAGAAGAAACCGATTCAATTTGCCATTCATGGTTACTAGTCCAGAAACCGCTTGATTTTGAATTCTTTGCGACCGATGCCATGCGCTTCATACCAATGGATCTCAGCCTTGCAAATTGTATCATCCGCCAGCCGAATTCGGGCAACACCCTTGCGCTTTCGCCACTTTCCCGTTCCATAAGCCTGCCGCAGTCGCGGCAATTCGCGTATCGACGAGCCGATCGCGAAGGTTTCAATTTCGGTGATGTCACCAATGATCTTGAAATCCATGTTGGCATTATGGAAGGAGCCTGGAAAAAACCGGACAATTCTCCGAAGTGCAGCGATTTTCTGTAGCCGCAGGCTTTAGCCTGCGCGGGGGGCCGCGACCCCTGTATGTGGGTCATGCATTCGGGCGGGTCGCGGCCTTCCGCGCAGGCTAAAGCCTGCGGCTACCGGCTGTTTGCATGGCGGTGCGATTTCCTAACAATTTCCCTTTTCCCTCGACACACTTTCCACCCCAAGCGCAAATAGAATCCTGAACGGGCTGGTTCGACCATTCGGGCAGGCGGCATGGACGAGACCCGAGAACGGCGAATCGCTCAGGGCTTGCGGGGCGGCGACTCCGGGGCCTGGGGCGAGCTGTACGACGCGTTCGCTGAGCGCGTGTGGCGGAGCGTCGCGCGCCTGGTGGGGCCGAATTCCGCCTGCGTAGCCGACATCGTGCAAGAAACCTTCATCGCCGCCGCCCGCTCGGCACGCACCTTCGATGAAGCCAAAGGTTCGCTCTGGTTCTGGCTCTCCGGCATCGCCCGCCGGCACCTCGCCCTGCACTTCCGCAAGGAACAGCGGCACGACCGGCAACGCCTCGTCAGCGCCGCCCTCGGCTCCCCCAACGGCCGCTTGCGGCAATGGCTCGACGGCGCCGACGCCCCAACGCCCGACGCCCTCGAAGCCAGCGAACTGGCCGCCCTGGTGCGAACCGCGTTGACCGAACTGCCGCCCGAATACGAAAGCGTACTGACCGCGAAATACCTGGATGAAGTGCCGGTCGAGCAACTGGCCCGCGAAGAACGCTGCAGCGAAGCCGCGATACGGTCAAGATTGGCGCGAGCGAGGCAAGCGTTTCGCGAGGCGTACTTGAGGTTCGAATGTGTTTAGAGTTTATCCGCAGATTAGTTTAACCGCGA
>JBGQCZ010000439.1:0-5320 GCA_041495645.1 Gemmataceae bacterium
AATACATGAATCAGGACGGCGATTGGCAGGACGATCCGGCCATCGCCATGTCCGTGAGCGATACGGCGTTGGCCGACAGCGGGTATGCCGGTTTGGCCCGGCCCGCCAGTTATAGCGGCCGTATCCTATTCGACGATGTTTCAGTCGATCCCGTGGCTTCTGCTCCACCCACCGATTCGCCCCCGATCGACGTGCCGCCCATTCAGCCGCCGCCGGTTACCACCCCGCCAACCGGCTCCTTGCCGGAGGATAACTCACCCCGCGCCGGCAACGTGCCGCCGCCCGTGACCACGCCGCCGCCCGTATCGCAACCTTCGAGCCTACCGGCGGTGCCGCAGCATCTGAACCATATTCGCATCGCTCAGTTTGCTTACTACGGCACGCAGATCGGAGCGATCGAACAGAAGTTGCTCAAGAACGATGTGGACCTGGTCATCGCCAATACCAATCTCGTCGACACGATCAACGGCGTGTCGCCGAATACGCCGCAATTCATCTACACCAACGCCTCCAACATCTACCGCGAATTGCTCACCGATTGGCTCAATTATGCCGACGCCAACGGCCTCGATCGCGAGGCCGCCTTCTACCACGCAACGCAGGCCACGCCCTTCACCGGCGACAGCGCTTCGTCTTGGCCGGTACGCTGGTTCTGGAATGTTGTTCTCGGTTCGGACGGGAATTGGGCGGACAAAACCTCCTATTCGCATGACGCTACCCAGCCGCTGACACTCGGCGGGGCTGGCCAGTCGCTGATGCTGGGCAACACCGAGCAGTTCCGCGAGATCAATTTCGATTTCTCGCAGGGCGCTGGGAACGGTTGGACAGGCGTGCTTGAATACGCCTCGGCGGTCGACGCGAACGGCAACGCCACGGCCTGGAAGACGCTCAATACAGTTTCCGACGGAACCAGCGGATTCGCGAAGTCCGGACGCGTCACGTTTGATCCGTCGGCCGACTGGGTCCCGAATCAACTCGGCGACGGCACGAGACTGTATTACGTTCGCATTCGCACCGTTACCGATGGCGACGCGCCGGTCTCGCGCACCATCCTGGGCCGCGATTTCGTGAATGCCAACGGGCGCGGCGCGGGCACCATCCCGGCCTTCGATAAGTCCGCCGACAAAAACGGCGACGGCTATTTGAACGATGCCGAATATGCGATGCGGCACACGGGCATGGATGCCCGCTTCGTCTACGAGACCCGCGCTTTCTATCCGGCTTACGGCCAGAACCGGTTCGCCACCAATGTGGCCAACCCGGCCTTCCAACAGTGGGCCGCCGATTTCTCCTACCGGTTCCTCCAGGCCAATCCGGGTGCGGCTGGGCTGTTCGTCGACAATTCGCTGAGCAAGATCGCCTTCGATCCCAAGACGATCGTAGAGTCGCTTACCAATTACGCCGACAACTACGCCCAGGTGCTCGCGGCCATCAATACGAAAATCGCGCCGAAGTGGGTGCTCGCGAATGTGGCCGGCGGCGGCACTGCCGTGGATGCCTTGGCCAAACGCGGCATTTCGTACCTAGAAGAATTTGCCATCCGACCGCTTGCAGCGAGTTATTCGCAATTCGAGGACGTGGCCGAAAACCTGGATCGCCGTCTAAGCCTATCGAACGGCAAGTCCTACGCGATTCTCGACAGCCTCGCCACCAACGGCTCAATGACCGACGCTCGCGTGCAGATCGCGACGCTGGCCTATTACTACCTGCTGGCCGACCCGACTCAAACGATGCTGATGTTCAACGGCGGCAACGCCCCGAACACTCCGTGGAGCCAACATTGGTCCGCTGCGGCTCAGTACGACGTGGGCCAACCGAAAGGCGACTGGAGCGTTTTCGCCAAGGGCACCGACCCCGCGAACTCGACGATGACTTACAAGATTTACGAGCGCCAATACGACAACGCCTTGGTTCTCTACAAGCCGCTCTCGTACTACCGAGGCAAGGCCGGCACCACCGGCGACAGCACCGCCACCACGCAAATTCTCAACGGGAAATATCGCCCGCTGTTGCCCGACGGCCAACTCGGCGCGCCGATCACGCGAATTACGCTGAGAAACGGCGAAGGCGCCATACTGGTGAAAGTGTAATCGATTGTTCGACCTTTGGGCTGTATTGACCTTGGGCGGTAGCCGCAGGCTTTAGCCTGCGCGGGGGCCTCGCTTGGGCGGTAGCCGCAGGCTTTAGCCTGCGCGGGGGCCTCGCGCAGGCTAAAGCCTGCGGCTACCAGAAGCAATGGGATTGAGGCTCGCGTCCTAGCTGCCTTTGAAATCAGCCGCGAATGCCTTAGGGCTTAACTCCGCGCCGGTGGCAAACTTGGTCAGGCCGCGCCAATCATAGAGCCGGCCCGGCTCGAATATCTTCTTCTTCATGAAATCGCCGACGCGTTTGTCGCCGATGTAGATCACGCTGTTCGGGTCGGCGCCGTCGTACACGTCGCGGCAAATCGCGTGATGCACCTGCGAGGCGAATAGCTGGCCCATCATGTAGTTGTGGTAATACACCGGCGCGCTGCAAATGTGGATCTTGCTGCCGTAGTCCGGCGCATTGCGGCCGTCCGGACGCTTTAAGCCCTGGTATTTTTCCACCAGGTCCCACCAGAGCTTGTTCAAATCCTGGTCCGGGTTTTCATACATCGCCTTTTCGAAGCGCAACATCACCTGGCACCAGCGCGAGAAGATCAGCAACTGGTTGCGCTGTACTTTCTTCGCCGCCTCGTCGAAATCGCTTGGGTTCTCGACCTTCAGCCCCATTTTCTCGATCCAGTTCCGCTGCTTGCTGAAGCGCTCGAACTGCATGGCCACGCCCTCGGTCGTGAGGATGTGCGACTCGGAGCGGATGACATAGGGCACTTCCTTCGGAATGTTCTTGCTGCTGTAAACCGAATGGCCGAGTTCGTGCAGCATCGTGCCCATCCACATCTCATTGGGGACGATGTTGGCGAGGACGCGGACGTCGCCTTCGCGATCGATGTCGGTGCAGAACGCGTGCGGGCTCTTGCCCTTTTTCTCGTAGAGATCGCTGCGGCTGATGACGTCGTCGATGGGCAAGCCGAGTCCGGCGTAAAAGTCGCGGCAGAGTTTGAGAATGTCCGCCTTGGCGAACGGCGCGTCGAGATCGGCCTTGAACACCGTCGGCGATTCCTGGAAGAACGGATCGTGATAATGCCACGGCCGCAGCTCCTCGATCTTGATCCCGTATTGCTTGACCAGAATCTCGTCGATCTCCTTCTTCGCCGCCAAGAACGGTTCGCGCGTGAGGTTGTCCAAATCGTCGAAGAGCTTGATGAGTTCATCGCCGTCCTGTTCGTTCAGGAACAGTTGCAGGGCGTGGAAATTCTTGAAGCCGAGCTTCACCGCCGCTTCGTTCCGCAGCTTGACGAGTTCCGCCAGATCCTTTTCGACCGACGCGCCCACGCCTTTGCACGCGGACCAAACCGCTTCGCGCCGGGCGCTGTCCTTGGATTCCTTCAGGACCTTGCGAACCTCGCTATCGGTCATCTCCTTGCCGTCCACTTTGGCACGGTAGACATTGAATGTCTTCTCGACCGCGTTGGACTTGGCCACGATCTTCTTCAGTAGCTCAGCATCAACCTGCTTCTCGAGATAAGTCAAGTACAAGACGTCGATGCAGCGGGCGGCGGACTGATCGTCGATCGAGCCTTTCTTCGACGCTTCCTTGAGGTCCTTCAATTCGGCAAAGGCCTTGGCGTCCGACAAGGCCGCGTCAATGGTGTTCTGCGTTTCCTCTTTGCGCGTGAAATCCTCGTCCTTGCCCGAGACATTGGCGTCCCACCAGGCAATGCTGGCCCTGCGGTCGAGCGATTTGAACTTCGCTTCGTGCGCGGCGACGAATTTCTTGGCACGCTCGGTCGTGTCGGAATCGGCCATGGCGGTTGATCCTCCGGTCGCAAACACAACGGCGATCGCCAACGCCGTAAGAAGGAAATCTCGTAACATCGTATTGGTCCTCTTAGTGCAATTCGTACACATGTCCGAGCCTCTCAAGTGGAATACACTTTCTTTCCCAGGAGCAAAGCCGGGGGGAGCAGCAAACCAATCAACAGTCCGTACGGGCCGATGTATGCCGTTGCCAAAATCGCGTCGAGCACGACCAGGCCGAGAATGCACCGTTTCACAGCGGCTTGAACGTGCTTCGGCTCGGGTTTGGCGATTGCCGTCACCCCGGGGATGCCGATCAAGAAGCCGAACGCTACGAGCAAGTACGGGTATGCCATGGTGACGGTGTCCGGCGGGCGGTGCACCGCAGCGGCGAGCGCGAGAATTAGCGATGCGAGAATCGTCGCCGCCGCGCCGCGTAAATGATTCGGATTGCTCCGTCCGGCTTCGCTGCGGGCAAACCACGTCACGCCGACGATGTACACCCCAACTACGCCCGCCAAATGGTATCGCTGAATCATCGGGAACGCTGCCGTGTCGACCAGCGACAGGCCGAGCAGCACGTTCAGGAACCGGCACGCGGCCATGCTGATCGGCCCGATCGGCGTCTGCTTGAGCACGCCGTCGTAAAGCAAGATTGCGACCGCGAGAATGCTCGCAATGATCAGTGACGAAATGCTGGCCGCGGCGGCAAGCCCAACACCAGCGAGCATCAGCGTGGTTCCGAGCAGCACGGCGGTGCGCGTCGAGACCTTCCCCGATGGCAGCGGGCGAAACGGCCGTTCCTTCTTGTCCACTTCGAGATCGAAGTAATCGTTCCAAACCATGCCGGCGCAGTAGAGACAACCGGATGCGAGCAGCAGCAAACCGGATTGCAAAGGGAGCGTGATCAGCGCGCCGGTTGCCAAGGTGCCAAGCAGCATGTCGGCGAATGCTGTGAACACGTTCGGCAGGCGCAGCAACTGAGCAAACGGCAAAAGGCGCATGATAAGAGCATATGATTTGTTCCGTTTACGTTTTGCGCTCGTGCAGTCGAAGCCGTTGCAGCCTGTCAAACCGGCAACCGCGCGAGCGCGAAACGTAAACGACGGATTAGACATCACACAACGAAATTGCTTGCTTCAATCCCGCTACCGGGTCGCGCGTCGGGATGAACTCATGCCCGACGTAGCCCGCGTATTTCAGCGAAACCAGCTTGCGCAGAATCGGCGGAAAATTGATTTCCTGAGTGTCGTCCAGTTCCGCCCGGCCTGGGTTCCCGGCGGTGTGAACGTGGCCGATCACGTCCTTGCTGACGTGGACGTGCGTCTCCGCAAGGCGAGTGCGGACGAACGTACTTTTTCCAGACGCCTGAAGACCGATCAGAATGACGAGGTCCATTTTGGTGGTGCTCCTTGACCGCTCCAGTGTACCAGGGGGAG
>JBGQCZ010000440.1:0-5315 GCA_041495645.1 Gemmataceae bacterium
ATCCTCCACCGCCTAGGACTCCCCACCCCAGACCAAACCTGGGCCCGCAATCTTTCTCCAGTCCCATCTGGTTAGTATGCCCGAGCCGTTGTCAACAGGGGTGCGGAATATGGGGCTTGCGCGTCAGGCTTGAGTGCGGCCTAATAGGCCCGCGCGAAAACCACACGGCCGGCCGACGGTTGGCCAGTGACCATGCACTTGCCGGTTTCCTTGGGGCGATCGAAGGGGATGCAGCGGATCGTGGCCGCGGTTTCCTGTTGGATTTTGTCTTCGGTTTCGCGCGTGCCGTCCCAATGTGCCCAGATGAAGCCGGACTTTTCTATTTCGACTTTGAACTGTTCGTACGAATCGACGCTTCGGGTGTTGTCTTCCCGATATTTAAGGGCTCGCTGGAACAAGTTATTTTGAATCTCCTTCAACAGGGCGTGAATGCGCTGGGCGGCGCCGGCGATCGGCACTCCCATTTGCTTCCCGTCTTTGCCGGGAACATCGCGCCGGCCCAACACGCACGCCTGCTTTTCCATATCTTTCGGCCCAATCTCGACGCGCACCGGCACTCCACGAAGCTCGTGGTCGGCGAAGCGAAACCCCGGCGATTTCTCGAATGCCGTGTCGATTTTCACGTTCAACGGTTCGAAGTTGAAGAAATCCTCGCGCGGAATGTCGCGCAGTTCGGCCGCAAGCTTCTCCGCCGCTTCGACGCAGGGCTTGCGTTCCTGTTCGTTCTTGCCCAGCGGGCAAATGACGACGTGAATCGGCGCCAATCGCGGCGGCACCACCAGACCGTGGTCGTCGGAATGGGTCATGATGAGTCCGCCGATTAGCCGCGTCGAAACACCCCAACTCGTGGCCCAGGCATACTCCAGTTTCCCCTCGGCAGTTTGAAACTGAACCTCGAACGCCTTGGCGAAATTCTGGCCGAGGAAGTGCGACGTGCCGGCTTGCAGCGCCTTGCCGTCCTGCATCAGAGCTTCAATGCACAATGTGTACACGGCGCCGGGGAACTTTTGTCCGTCGCTCTTGGGACCGCACAGCACGGGCATGGCCATCCACTCCTCGGCAAACCGGCGGTAACAATCCATCAGGATCATGTGAGCTTCGTCGATGGCTTCCTTTTCAGTCGCATGAGCCGTGTGGCCTTCCTGCCAAAGAAACTCGGCCGTGCGCAGGAACAAGCGCGTGCGCATTTCCCAGCGCACGACGTTGCACCACTGGTTCACCAGCAAGGGCAAATCGCGGTAACTCTGAATCCAACCTTTGTAAGTGCGCCAGATGATTGTCTCGGACGTGGGTCGAACGATCAGCGGTTCTTCCAGTTTCGCTTCGGGATCGACGTACAGCCCCTGGCCCTTCTTCGACTTGAGCCGGTGATGAGTGACCACGGCGCATTCCTTGGCAAACCCCTCGGCCATGTCTTCTTCCTTGGCCAAAAAGCTCATGGGGATGAACAGCGGAAAATACGCGTTAACGTGGCCGGAATTCTTGAACAGCCGATCCAGAGCGCGTTGAATGTTCTCCCAAATCGCGTAGCCGTTGGGCCGGATGACCATGCAGCCGCGCACGTCGGAATGCTCGGCGAGCTGGGCCTGCTTGACAATGTCGATGTACCACTGCGAATAGTCTTGAACCCGGGGCGTGATCTTTTCGGCCATGTGCGGTCCTTTCCGAACGACGAGGAGTCGAGCGCGTCCCGGCAGCTCGTTACTCAGCGATTATAGAGAACGACACGTCAGGCAACCTTCGGGTGCGCGCAATTGCGCCCGGTGTCGGCATACAACAGAAGCGTGTGTTCGCGGTTTGTTCTTGGCACATTCGGAATAAGCAACCGAGGAGAGCGAGATGGCAATTTACGCGCAATTGCAAACGGCAAGTTACTCGCCGGTGGGACTCAACGCCATGAGTTGGAATGGAACTCGTGGAAAAGCGATCATGGACCAGTTTGCGGTTTCGCAAGCCACGATGCCATTTACCGCCGATCAGATCGCCGTGGCCATGGACTTGTATTACCAGGCGATGCAAGGCCATTGGACCTGGAACCCGCGGTCGGCCAGCGCCAACGGCGCCGGCTTGTTGGATCAGGACGATCTCGATGGCGAATGCGCGCAACTGGCTTGGGGGTTTCTCACCCTATTGCGTTCGCCCGCGCCATACGGGTTTGGGCTTTCGCAAACGCAGGCCAGCATTCTCGAGTGGCCGGGAACTGGCAGCCCGATCATCCTTTTCGTTGCCGAGCATGCCGGGGCGCATTTCGGTCTTCACCCCAATATTCTCAAGAACGACTGGGCCAACCTTGGTGGCGCGATGCGCTTTCAGAACTCCTACGCATGGGGCAACCACAAAGTTGTGCGCGTCGATGTCGGCGGTTCCATGTATTTCGACCCATGCTACAATGAGGTCTATCTGCTGCCGCACGAAATGGCCGACTGCACTTTGACCGATACCGAATTCGAACTGATGGGAAAGAACCCCATTATGACGAAGTACAGAGGCAAAGACCGTTACGGCCAGCCGATCGAGTTCAAGGCACTCGGTTCGGCGACTCCGGAAGTTCTCAAAGCTCAAGTACGTACGCTGAGCAACATGAACCCCGTCTTAATGGGACCGGCCTGAATGCCATTGAGTTAAGACGAATTCAACCTCTCGGCGGTGGTCCGGGCAGTATGGGCAACCGCCCAGTTTACCTGGATTCGCAGTCCGGTCTTTGAACGCCCTTAACTTAATGGCATTCGGGACCGGCCTAATAATCTCCGTGCAGGATTCCTCAGCGTCCGTCGTTGCAGTTTACTGCCATGATTCCGGCTCGGAACGGCCGAAATCAATGAAGGGACCGAAACTGCGGTCGACGCCAGTTTCTTTCGATTCTTACGACTCCAAGCGCCACCGCAGTTCGTGCCGGAACTCGGAGAGAATCTCAAAGTACTTGTAAGTTACCACCGCACAAAGGATGACTTCGACGACAACAAAGATCAAAGACAGCGCAAACATGATCCAGCCCAGCGTGCTGGCATCGTTGGAATCTCGTGTCGTAGCGACCGTAGCGACGCCGAGGAGATACGCCGCAATCACGAAAGCGAACAGCAAGATGCTGACAATAGCCGTGGCGATCACCAACTTGATGAGCACCAGACACTCTTCCGCAAGCGAATATTCCTTCAACGCCTCCGCGGCGAATTTGAGAAAGACCAGATAGAAAATCTGGCCGACAAGCGTAAGCGGCAACAAACCCACCACGCCGGCCAGCCCCAAAGCCGCCGAGAGAATCGCCCAGATCATCGCGTTGTTCTTGGCCGGACACGGCATGCTCAGCCCGCGGCCGAACAAGTCGAGTACCCCGCTCAATGCGGTCAGCCCGAGAATCAAAACCCAAATCAGCGTCGAAATTCCGACCAATGGCCCGCTCTTGAGCACGGCCCCCAAGAGAAACGCGACCATGCTGACGACCACCAACGCGATCGCGATGCCAAAGCAGACCGTGGCCACGAACTCGAAGGTAATGCCCCAAAAAACCATCGCCCAGCGGCCGCGCACATCGGCATTCATCGCCTGGCGGACTGCCTTCCTCATTCGTTTTTGCCGTCGTTCGGCGCGGTTGCGGGGGCGGTAGTCGGGGTCGTCGGTTATCTCTTCGTAGTCTCGCGGAGGCCGTTGGATCACGGCCAAATCTTCTGCGGTGGCGCCTTCGATGATGGGCACGCCATCGGCGGCCACTCGCGGCGACGTGTCAATCACTTCGAACTCAACGGCGGGCGGCTCATTCAGCGACAAGTCGGGGATTGGGCTCGATTTCGGAGGCGAAGCGGCAAAAGCACTCAGGTCGAAATTGGCCGGCAGAAAGAAATCCTCGTTCTTCGACACTGGCTTGGGGCTGGGCCTCGGTTCGTTTTTCGATTCGACCTTGGGCTTGGGTTCGGTTTTGGGTTTCGACTTCTCGGCAGGTTGCATTCGGACGGTGTGACGCCATTCGTCCGAAATGCCGGTGAAGTCATCGGGTAAGATACTCTCTTGCGGTTCCGGGTTGCTTGGAGTCGCGGAAGGTTCCGGCGAAATCGTCGGCTTCTCCGGCAACTGTGGCGGCGGAGCAGGTGATGTCTTCACCGGGCCGACGCCGAGCAAGTCCACGTCGTCGCCAAGAAGATCGACTTCCTTTTTCTTGGCGGGCTGCGGTGGCGGTTGGGGCGGCTTGGGCGGCGTCTTCAAGGCCGGCGGCGGGATGGGATTGGATTTCGCCGGCGGCGCGACAGGTCTTGCTGGGGGCTTGGATGCAATAACAATTGGCTTGGCCGGTTTGTCCTCAATTACTTCGAACTCCGATTCGAAGTTTTCTTCGAACAACTCGAAAGCCAGGAACTCGGCCGGTCCGCTGGCGCCTTCGTTGGTGCGGCTGCCCAGTACAAACGGCGTATTGCATGCCGGGCAGCGCAGTTTTCCACCGGGCTTATCTGTTCCCAGCTTCAATCGCTTCTGACAACCTGGACACGTGACGATGCTGGCCACCGTGGTGCTCCCTCTACTTCTTTCCCATTACTTTATCCATCGCCGCATGCAGCAACAGCTCACCCTCGGGAGCGCTGAGCGCCACGGTCGGCTCATACCCGCCTTGAAAGTAGGCATCGCGAGTAGGCAAATAGCCCGGGCCATCGTCGCCATAGCCTGCCACGCACACGAACACATCGGGCCGTTGCTTCTGTGCTCTCAGCTGGTATTCGATGAACGGCTCACCTGGCAAATGAAGCACCAGCACCGAGCCAAAATCCAGACAACTGATTTCAATGGGAACTTCTTTTCGCTTCAGCCAGGCCAGTTGTAAAGCGGCGTTGCCGCGCTTGGCCTGCGCGGCTTTCTCATCCTTCAGTGCCTTCGAACTCTCATCCTCGCCGAAACTGGCTTCCTTTCGCAGCGGAAGTTTCACGGGCGCAACGCGCCACGTCCAGCCTTCGACTGCATGTTTCTTGGTGGCCTTCCAAGCCTCGACCATGCCGGCATGAATCCGATCGCGCAGAATCGGACGGTTTTCCTTGGCGCCGTCGTTGTATTTCCCCGCCGTCACATTGCCGGCACAGCCGGTAAAATAGATTTGGAACACCCGATCGTCCTCGGCCTGACGTTTTCGCCGGGCCAACCCGCAGAAGTCGGCGGAAACCCGGCCGTCGCCGTAATAGCTCATGGGATGCGTGGCATAATAATTGAGGGCCGCCAGTGGCTTGTCGCCATCCCAGAAACTCAGCGTTTTCAGGTACGGGTCGATAAGACCCTCGGCTTCAGCTCTGGCGGCGGGATCCTTGGTGGCGCTGGTGCGGGTAAACTTGATCTTTCCG
>JBGQCZ010000441.1:0-5308 GCA_041495645.1 Gemmataceae bacterium
GGCTGGGTCAAGGATTCGTTTCCGTCATCCTCCGCGTTGGCCGAATTCACCTGGCAACGCGGTTGCGGCGCTTTCAGCATTGCCTATGCTCAAATCAACTCGCTGAAACAGTACATCGGGAACCAAAACACGGGGTGTCTTCAGCGAATCGCGATTGCCTTAGCGTTCCCGTCGATGCTGGTTGGAACGTTGGCTAAAGAGGTCGTTGGGTTTGGTACGATAAAAGGAGTTGAGACTTTCCGCACGTCATGCGTCACGACTCTCCGCGCAACTCGTGATTTACGCCGTTTCACCAATGGATCGCGCCCCGAGAGAATGGGTAAGTCAGGGGCGAGAGGCGAAAGCTGGCTCCGAATTCTGTTTCTGCCGAGCGAATCCAGAGGAAGTGTCGGATGGAGAGCCGGCTCAAGACGCGGACCATCAATTACCTGTTTTCGCTGGGTTTCCTCGCCGCTGGTTGCATGACCAGTCCGCCCCAACAACCAGGATGGGAGCGGCCGGCTGCTGCGTCTCCGCACCCGAGCGCCGATTCGAAGCAGAATCGACCGGTCGAGCAGCAAGACATTCGACTGGCGGGGGCGGCCGTTCAGGAAACCGTTAGCTCATCTCAGCTTCAGAGTTTGAAGGAACTTACGGCCGACGCGCTGACGCAAGAGGTGCTGGCTCGCAACCCCACGCTCGTGCAGATGACCGCCGCTTGGAACGCTGCGACGGCGCGTTTCCCGCAAGCCACCTCGCTCGAAGACCCCATGTACGCCGCGACGTTAGCGCCTGGCTCGATCGGCTCGAACAACGTCGCGTTCGGCTATCGCCTGGAACTGTCGCAGAAGTTGCCGTTTCCTGGAAAGCGGCAACTGCGGGGATTGAACGCGCTGGCGGAGGCCAGCGCCGCGGGGCACGACGTTGACGATACCCGATTGCAACTTGTCGAGGCCGCCAAGAACGCCTTCTACGACTACTTCCTCGTCGATCGCGCGCTGGAGGTGAACGACGAGGGCCTGCGACTGCTGAAAGAGTTTCGCGAAAACGCCAACTCCCGACTCAAGGCCAATCTCGTGCCGCAGCAGGACGTGCTGCAAGCCGATGTCGAAATCGGCCGGCAGCGCGAACGGCAGCTTAGTCTGGAACGGATGAAGCAGGTCGCCATCGCCCGCATCAACACGCTGATGAACTTGCCGACCGGCTCGCCGCTGCCGCCGCCGCCGAAAGAGATCAAGCTGGCGGGCGGCGTGCCCGAAGTCGCTCAACTCCAAGCCTGGGCCGTCGCCAATCGCCCCGATCTTCAGGCCCAAGCCGACCGGATCGCCGCCGAACAGGCATCTCTCGCGCTGGCGTGCCGCGAACGGTTGCCCGACTTCGAAGTATCGGCCGCTTACGATGCGTTCTGGCAGCCGCCCCAACAGGCGTTGAGTCCGCAAATCGGTTTGAAGATGAATGTGCCCATCCGCGCCTCGCGGAGGCGCGGCGCCATCGCCGAAGCGCAGGCCCGCATCGCCCAACGACAAGCCGAACTCGATCACCAGGTCGCCCAGGTCAACCTGCAGGTGGCTGAAGCGTTTCAGCAGGTGCGCGAGAGCGAGAAGATCGTTCAGCTCTACAACGAGTCAATTCTGCCTGCGGCGCGCGAGAATGTGCGTGCCGCGCTGACCGCCTACGCCGCCAGCAAGGTTCCCGGCCTCAGCGCTATCGAAGCACAGCGGAACCTGGTGAGCTTGCGCGATCGCTATTTCGAATCCATCGCCGACTTCTACCGCCGGCTCGCGACGCTGGAGCGGGCCATCGGGGGCCAACTCACGCGGTGATTGGGGGACTCTCGGCGGCCGCGGGCGTTGACGGCGCCTGCCGCCGAAACTGCCATTCCTTCACCATGCAATACAGACACGGGGCCAACAGGAACGCGATCAACTGCACGGCCATGCCGCCCACGCTAGGGATCGCCATTGGCTGCATCACGTCGGACCCGCGTCCATTCGTCAGGAAGAGCGGCATCAGACCGATCACAGTCGTGGCCGTCGTCATCAAGAGTGGGCGAATGCGCTTGAGACTGGCTTCGATCACCATCTCGCGAATCTCTGCGACACTCGCGGGATTCCGATCCTTGAACGTGTCTTCGAGGAAGCTGAGCAGTACGACACTGCAATCGTCGGCCACGCCGAACAGCGCGATGAAACCGACCCAGACCGCGACGCTCAAGTTGGAACCCCAGAACAGCAAGAGCGCGAAGCCGCCGCTCGCCGACACGATGATGGCGAAAAAGACGATGAATGCCAGCCACCAGCGGCCCAGGCCCATGTAAATCATCACGAACATCGCCACGAGTACCAGCGGCACAAGCAACGACAACCGCGACATCGCCCGCTGTTGGTTTTCGAACTGGCCCGACCATTTCCAGTAATATCCGGGCGGAAGAACCAACGTCGCCTCTTCGTGGCGGCCCGCGGCGATCAGTTCGTCGCTTCGCTTCTTCTCGGCTTGCAGCAATTTCTCGGCGTCCTCGACCACGCTTACCTCGTCGCGGTCGCGCGTGTTCATCGTCACGTAACCGACCAGCAATCCGCTCTCGCTTTTCAGTTCTTGCGGACCGATGCTGTAGGCGATCTTCGCGACCTGGCCGATGGGAATATGAGCGCCGCTGGTGCTTGGGACCGTGATATGTTCCAGATCGGCGAAGTTGTCGCGAAGCTCGCGCAGGTAGCGGACTCGGATCGGGTAGCGCTCGCGGCCTTCCACCGACGTGGTCAGGTTCTCCCCGCCGATCGCGATCTCGATAATGTCCTGCACGTCGCGGATGTTGACTCCGTAGCGAGCGATGGCGACGCGGTTTATCTCGTACTGAATGTACGGCTTGCCGATGATCCGGTCGGCCACCACATCGGATGAGCCGGGCACTTTGCGGAGGATCTGCTCGATCTGCAAGCCGATGCGCTCGATCTCCTGCGGATCGGCGCCGAAGATCTTCACGCCCATCATGGCGCGGAAGCCGGTCTGGAGCATGACGATGCGGGTCTGGATCGGCTGCAGCCAGGTCGGCAGGACGCCGGGAATGGCAGTCTTCGCCTGCATCTCCTTCAGGATTTCCTCTTTGGTGATGCGCCGTTCGCGGCCGCGCTCGTCCTTGACAATTCGCCACTGGTCTTCCGGTTTCAGCATGATGATTGTTTCGATCATACTGATGGGCGCGGGATCGAGTGCGGACTCGGCCCGGCCGATCTTGCCGACCACGCTTTCCACTTCGGGCACCTGGCGAATCCCCTTGTTTTGGCGGGCGAGCACGTCTTGAGCCTGGCTCAGCGAGGCCGAGGGCAGCAACGACGGCATGTACAAGAACGAGCCCTCATCCAGCGGCGGCATGAACTCTCGGCCGATGCCCGGAAATGTCTTGCTCATCCGCGTCCAGGCGATGGTCTTGGTCGGGTCGCGTCCGAGCGACTTCAGCCCGCTTTCGAGCGGGTAAGCCAGACGAGGAAACCCGATCCAGACCAGAGTGCCGAGCAACACGATGCCAATGGGCAGCATCAAGAACGCGCGTTTGTGGTTCAGGGTCCAACTCAGGAGTGGACGGAAGAAGCCGTTAACGCCGCGTGCGACAATATTCTTTTCGAGGGGCAGGAGTTTCTCCCGGCCGATGCGGTAAACGGCGGCGGCGATCATCAGGCCGATGCCAACGGACGTGGGCCAGCCGCTCCAACGATTGCTGTCCCCGAAGCCCCAGCGCAGAAGTGAGTGCGTGACGAAAATCGCCGGCAGCCCGGCGGCAAGGCCGAGCCATAGCGAGCGGCGGCGCGACCATTGGATCGGCTTCAAGGTGTAATAGCAGAGGACCGGCACCAGCGTGAGCGCCAGGATCATCGAAGCCGTAATCGCAAATGTCTTGGTGTAGGCCAGCGGGTGGAAAAGCTTGCCTTCCGGGCCGGTAAGGGCCAAGACCGGGATAAACGAAATGATGGTGTTCGACACCGCCGCCATCATCGCTCCGCCTACTTCGGTGGCCGCATCGTACACGACGTCCATGTGCGGCCGGTTGGGTTCCAACGCCAGACGGCGATAAATATTCTCCGTCATGATGATGCCCATGTCGGAAACATCGCCGACGGCGATCGCGAGCCCAGCCAGCGACATGATGTTGCTGTCGATGCCCAGCAGGTACATGGCGATGAAGCTCATCCCCACCGACAGCGGCAGCGTGGGAAGGATAGCCAGCGAGCTGCGCAGGTGGAGCAGGAAGATGAGCACAATGGCGCCGACGACGAGGGCCTCTTCGCTGAGTGCTTCCTTCAGGGTGTCCATCGTCTCGTTGATGATGCCGGTGCGATCGTAAAAGGGTTTGATCTTGACAGATGTCTGCCGGCCGTCGCTGAGGGCGACTTTCAGACCCGGCTCGATTTCCTTGATCCGCTCCTTGACCCGGTTGATGACCTCCAGAGGGTTTTCTCCATAACGCATCAGCACGACGCCGCCAACCGCTTCTCGGCCGGCGTTATCGAGCGCGCCGCGGCGGAAGTCCGGACCGAGTTGCACCGTGGCCACGTTTTTCACGAACAAGGGCGTGCCGCCCTCCTGGCGGATGACGATGTTCTCGATGTCTTCCACGCTCTTGACGAAGCCCACGCCGCGGATGAAGAACTCTACGCCGTTCTTCTCGACGACCTTCGCCCCCACGTCGATGTTGCTCTTTCTGACGGCCTCGTAGACCTCGGGCAATCCGACGCGATGCGCGTGCAGCTTGTCGGGGTGAACGTCGATCTGATACTGCTTGACATATCCGCCGACGCTGGCGACTTCGGAGACGCCCTCCACCGCCTGCAGTTGGTAGCGCACGTACCAGTCCTGGACGGAGCGTAACTGGCCGAGGTCGGCCCCGGGCGCGTCGAGCGTGTACCAAAAAACCTGGCCCAACGCGGTGGCGTCCGGTCCGAGCGCCGGCACGACGCCTTGCGGCAGCCTCGCCGACGCCACGCTCAGCCGTTCCAGCACCCGCGACCGTGCCCAGTAATAATCGGCCTCATCTTTGAAAATCACGAAAACCATGGAGAAGCCGAAGCCGGACATGGAGCGGATCGATTTCACTCCGGGCGTGCCTTGCAGGCTGACGGTCAACGGATAGGTGACCTGGTCCTCGACATCTTTGGGTGAGCGGCCGGGCCAATCAGCGTAAACGATGACTTGTTTTTCGCCGATATCGGGAATGGCATCGACGGGAGTATGTCGAAGGCAGTAGTAACCCGTGAAAAGCATCACGCCAGTGATAAGCAAGACGAGGAAGCGATTATCCAGGCACCAGCGGATGACGAAGTTGACCATGACATCA
>JBGQCZ010000442.1:0-5307 GCA_041495645.1 Gemmataceae bacterium
ACAACCAGGGCGGGTCGATCCTCGGCACCTCGCGAACGAACCCGGCCGAAAAAGAAGCCTACATGAACAAGGTGCTGGATTCGTTCCGCCAATTGGGCGTGACGCATCTGGTGTCGATTGGCGGCGATGACACGGCGTTTTCCGCGAACAAGGTCTACAAATCGTCGCAGGGCCGAATCCGGGTGGCCCACGTTCCAAAAACCATCGACAACGACATTCCTTTGCCCGGCTGGATGCCGACGTTCGGTTTCGAAACGGCCCGCGAACTGGGCACCGAACTGGCCGTGGCCTTGGGTGAAGACGCCAAGACTACCTCGCGCTGGTATATCGTGGTCAGCATGGGTCGCGCGGCGGGCCACTTGGCGCTCGGGATCGGCAAGGCAGCGGCCGCCCATCTCACGCTCATTCCCGAGGAATTCGCCGGCCGGCCAATCCCCGATTACCCGAAGGACACGCCCAAGGAGGAAATGGACGGGTACGTGCGGTTCGAGGAACTCGTCGACATCATCATGGGGTCAATCCTGAAGCGACGGGCCGTCGGAAAGGACTACGGCATGATCGTATTGGCGGAAGGATTGATCGAATCGATCGGAATTAAGTGGCTGCGCGAGGCGATGGGTAAGCTCGCGGACAAGCGCGGCTACAACGCGACCAACCATTACGGAACCATGAAACGGGACAAACACGGGCATCTCCGCCTCGGCGAGATCGAATTCGGCCGGATGCTCAAGGACGCCTTCGAAATCTACGGTCCGGAGTTCAAGATCGAATCGACATTCGTGGACAAAGACCTGGGCTATGAATTGCGCTGTGCGGCCCCGATTTCATTCGATGTGGAATACACCCGCAATCTCGGCTATAGCGCCGTGAAATACTTGATGTCGCCGGACGGCGCCAAAGACGGCGCCTTGATCAGTTTTTGCCAGGGCAAAATGGAACCGTTGCCCTTCTCCGAGATCTTCGCCGACAAGGACCGGTTGCCGACCCGCCGCGTCGGGATCGACAGCGAAAGCTATGAAGTGGCCCTGCACTACATGTACCGGCTCGAGCGCTCCGACTTCGAGAATGCGGATGTTTTGAAGAGCATCGCCATGGCGGCCGGCAAGTCGGAACAACAATTTCGCGAGCGATTCGGTTATCTTGTCGGCCTGGGCCAGACGCGTTGGTTGTAATTTTTCTCGCGTTACATTTCCACGGGGACATCGCCTCTCATTGCAGAGGCATTCTTTGGTTCCCCGGAGATCGTCATGTGGTACGGGTTTCTGGCCGATTTGGTGGTGGTCTTACACTGCGCCTACATTGGTTACGTGGTATTGGGGCAGTTGGCCATTGTGGTGGGCTGGGTGCTGCGCCGGCAATGGGTTCGTAATTTCTGGTTCCGCGCGACTCACCTCGCCGCGATTGCCTTCGTGGCCTTCGAAGAAGGCATCGACATGGTCTGCCCGCTGACGACCTGGGAAAACCAACTTCGGGAACTGGCCGGCCAGGACACGAGCGCCGGTACGTTCATGGGGCGGTTGTTTCACAGTGTAATCTTCCTAGACTTGCCCTCGGCGTATTTCACTTGGATGCACGTGGGCTTCGCCGTGCTGGTAGCGACCACGTTTGTACTGGTTCTGCCGCGGCGGCCCGACTGGATGCGTCCGCGCCGGCCGAACTCGCGGCCGGCCTGATGCGGGGAGGAAAGGATGCCCGTCGCCGTCGCCGGCATGCATCGCTCCGGCTCGTCACTCATTGCTCGCCTTCTCAACTTATGCGGCCTGGATCTGGGCCCAGCAGATCAATTGATGCCACCGGCTCCCGACAACACCGAGGGATTTTGGGAGTGCGTGCCGTTCTTCCGGGTGAACGAAGAGATTCTCCGTGAGCTCGGCGGCCAGTGGGATCGCCCGCCACAGCCGTTGCCGGGCTGGGAATCGGAGAGGTTGCTCAATCCCTGGCGGGAACTGGCCGGTGGCTTGCCAGGCACGCTGGGCCTCAAGGAGCCCTGGGGCTGGAAGGATCCGCGGAATTCACTCACGCTGCCGTTCTGGAATGAACTTTGGCCGGATTTGCGGGTTGTCGTCTGCGTCCGCAATCCTCTGGAAGTCGCCAATTCGCTGCTGCAGCGCGACCGCTTCACGTTCGGCAAGTCGCTCAAGCTTTGGCATGAATACAATCAACGAATCTTGCGCTGCGTGCCGAGTGAAACAGTCATCATCAGCCATTACGACGCGTATTTCTCCGATCCCGTCGCGGAACTGACTCGCGTGGTTGAATTCCTGCGCTTGCCGGCCGATGGACAAAAGATCGAGACTGCATGCAGCGCGGTCGCCACGGTTTTGCGCCACAGCCAGTTGGGAACGAACGAATTGGCCGAAGCCGGAACGCCGGCGGAGCTACAGCTGCTTTACGAGCGTTTACGTCGCGACGGGGGGCCAGTGCTCGCGCGGTGTCCAGCCGTGGGATCAAGGTTCAGTGCGGCCTATGTTCGCGCGGCGCGTCTCGCGCTCAAGTCGGAAGGCACGAACGATGCTCAACGTCGGCGTATTCGAGAACTAGAAATCCAGTTGTGGCTTTCGGAGAGGAAGCAGGACAAGCTTCGCGCGCTAGCGGACCATTTCATCGACTTGTCGGCGGAGCGGACTGAGCGCGTGCGGATTCTGGAAGAGCGGCTGAATGCCCGCCGCCACCGTTATGCCGATCGCGTGGCGGGTTTGATCCTCAAGGCAACTGAACCGTTGAGGGTACGCGAGAACCAAGACATTGCGGCAAATTGACCGCAATCACTTCTCATCACGCTTCAATTCGAGCGCGAATTCGTTGTTTCCGCTCTTCACCTCGACACGCAACGGCGAGGTATCGGGCTTGCGGTAAACCGCGGGGATTTCAAGGCCCGCCGGGAGTTTTTCTTTCTTGCCGTAGCCGCCATCGGGCACCACCGTCACGATGTATTTTCCGGCCGGAGCGCCGTCGCCCGCGGCGTAAGTGCTCAAAACGAATGAACCATCGGACTCCACCCAGGCGTCTCCGGCGCGCGTCGGTTTCTTGGGCGCGGGTTCTTCCAAATGGAAAACGATGGTCGCGTTCACTGCCGGCACGCCGTCGATGTGCAGCGTGCCCCGCACCGGGTGGCACGGCTTGCGGTTGAACTGAACGACCGGCTCGTTCGTCTCGGGCACCGCCAGGTTTTCCGGATAGATGCCGTCGAGCATGACGTTGGCCAAAACCGGTCCGCTGTCCTTCATGGTCACCCAAACAATGTGGTCGAACTCGCCGTAGCGCACCCCGCGCATTCGGCTGCCGCCTCCGGTCGTCGCCAACTGATAGTGATTCATGCCTTGCCGCACGAACTTCTGATAACGGTGCACGTGTCCGGCGAAGACGGTGTATTTGCGCCCGGCCAACGACTTCTCGACTTCCAGCCAGCCGTTCTTCTCGAGATTCGCTTGCGCCCAAATCGGTTTGTGCAAGGCGACGATGG
Source organism: Gemmataceae bacterium (assembly GCA_041495645.1). Classification (GTDB taxonomy): domain Bacteria; phylum Planctomycetota; class Planctomycetia; order Gemmatales; family Gemmataceae; genus JBGQCZ01. The sequence continues at coordinate 3,464 of JBGQCZ010000442.1, forward strand.
TCCAACGAACGTTCGGGTTGTCCGCCAATGCCTTGCGGGCGTATTCAATTTGGGCTGCCGAAAGCGTGCCGCTGGCGGGCGGATCGTCCGAGTTCAGAATCAGAAACAGCACGTCTTTGTAAACGAAATGGTAATAGAGTTTGCCGAATTTCTCTTGCCACAACTGAGCCATGAACGGATTGGCGACGTCGTGATTGCCGGGCACGTAAAAAAAAGGCATCTGAAATCGGGTCGCGAATCCCTGAAACTCGCGCCATTCTCTTGCGGCCTTGTCGCGATCGGTCGTGTAGCCTTCAATGAGATCGCCCACCGACAAGACAAATTCCGGCTGCAGAAGATTGATCTGCTCGACGGCTCGGGAGAATATCTTCTCGCGATGTCCGCCTGTCCGGTCCGAAACAATCACGAACTGGAAATCGGCGGGGTCGTTGTTGAGCTTGAGATGGGTCCAGGGATTGCGCTCGCCGACTTCGGTCTTGAGGAGCGACGGAGCGGCGGCGGGCGGCACATTCTGCGAGAAGACGAGGGCCGCGGCGATAAACGTAGCGACAACTCCGGCCAGGCAAAGACGTTTCATGGGGGGAACCTCGGCAGGTGATTCCCCACAGTTTAGCTCGCCGGCCGTGAAGTTGGAGTGAAATTAGTGAAAAAAGCGTTTGTGGCTTGGCGCTAAGGCACCGGCCACAAACGCCCCGGATCATTTCGGACTTTTCAGCTCGAAACGCGGAATCGCCGTGGGTTGTTTGCCGACGGTCACCGGATGATTCGATTTATCTTTGTCGTAATACGCGCCGCGCAAGCGGTCGGCCCCGTCCATGCTGCCGCGGTTGAACAGACCACCCGAGGTGTCGGGCCATTGGAAAATGGCGACGTACTCGCCGGGGGGGGCTCCGTCCTTCTCCTTGTAGGTGGAAAGAATGAATTTGCCTTCGGAGTCGGTTTGTCCGAACGGACGCGGCGCACCATCCGGCAGGCCCGCTCTGGGAATCAGAAATATCGAGGCGTTTTCGGCGGGCTTGCCGTCGACATAAATCTCGCCGGAAACCGGAACCGTCTTGATGCGGTCGCCGCGGCAGCCGGCAAACAGCAGCATGACAAGAACCGGAAACCGTACCCTTGACATGGCCAACGATGGGCTCATTCGCTGATCACCTCACCTTTTTCGCGCGTGACCATGAACGCGACGATGGACGGTTTCATCGTCTTGGTCAGGAACCGAACGGAACCATCGCACAAGACTGCGTTGGCGCCACCCGTGTGCATGCTGTAAATGTTGCGGCCGGTCTGGTTCGTGCAATTGATCAGACACGGGCCGGCGCTGCCGCTGCCGTCGAACAATGAACCCGCGAGCCAGTTTTCGCCGTTCAGAGGATCGCCCCAGCCGGCGCCGTAACATGCCAATCCGGCGTCGACGACTAGCAACTGACCGTTACGGTACAACGCCGGTTTTCCCGAGAATTCGGTCAACAAAATGGTGTTGGAGAAGCCATCCTGCAAATCGGCAATGGGCTTGCATTTCAAGTTTGCTCGGAGGGCGCCGTGCCGGGAGCCGCCCGAAGGTGGCCCGACAATGATGTCCCAACCACTGCCGAGAATACCGCTTACCGGCCCATAGTCGCCCGCCGAGGCGGTCCAGCTCGCGGCAGGCGATCCGGGGAACAAGGCGTTTGCCGGCGCCGTTGTCGTGTATAACTGCGGCCGGTCCGGCGTCGAAGGACAATAGGAAATCGGAATGTGGGTCTGTATCACTGCTTGGTTCTGGGGAATCAGAAAAATCTGGTTGAAATCGTATTGCCGGTAGAGGGGCCGCATCTCCGCGAGGATGGCGCGCCGCTCGCGGCTCG
>JBGQCZ010000443.1:0-5304 GCA_041495645.1 Gemmataceae bacterium
ATAACCTCATCAAGCATTGAGTGAACCCGATTGGAGCAAGTATGTCGTCGTTTGCCCGGATCGATTCGCATGCCGTCACGGGCGTGGTCCCGCCGCAAACGCAGGAAGCGATGATTCGCGAAGTTTGGGCAAACGTCACGGCCAATGGACCCGCCTCGACTATGGCCCGCAAGTTGATCGGCACCATCGTGCTCGCGCCCATCGGCTGGCTGCTCATCGCTCCCGTCTGGGGCATGCGCTTTCTCGGCTTCCTTCCCGGCTTGTCGTTCCTCACCGTGAAATACACGCTCACCAATCGCCGCATGATGATCCGCAAGGGCATGAAGGCCCACGCCACCGCTGAAATCCCGCTCGACCAGATCGGCGAGGTGCGCATCGTCCCGGACGGCAATACCGAGTTTTACCAGACTGCCAAGCTCGAAGTGCTTCGCAAAGACGGCACCGTAGCGCTGTCAATGCCCGGCGTCCCGGAGCCGGAAGGCTTTCGCCAGGCCATCCTCCAAGCCCGCAACGCCTGGGGCCCCTATCTTAAATCGGCTTAATTCGTTTACGTTTCGCGCTCACTGATTCCCAAGGTTTGACAAACTCCTCTTGCGTGCATTAGCAACCTGGGCTAAATGCCCCTCCATGAACGCCATTCTCTTTCTTGCACTGGCATTGGTGCCCGGTGAAGGTGCGCCGTTGCATTGCCCGCAACCGGTCGCCGATCGTGGGCAGGTCCGCGGCGGGCCGGCCATCGCGCACAGCTTCGAATTCTCCAATCGCGGCCCGGCGGACTTGGAGATCATCCACGTGCAACCGAGTTGCGGTTGTCTCGCGCCGCGAATTTCGGCGACCAAATTCAAACCCGGCGAATCGGGGAAACTCGATCTCACCATTGGCACGATCAGCCAACCCGAAGGCGACAATCTCTGGTCGGTGCGGCTCTACTATCGCGTGGCGGGCGAATCGAAGGACCAGATTGCCGAGTGGCAGGCCAAGGCAAAGCTCGTTCGCGACGTGGGCCTGGAACCGGCGGCCTTGAGTATGCGCGGCAAACCCGGCCTGACCGCCGTCCTTACTCTGACCGATCTTCGTGAGAAGCCCCTGCAACTAGTGGGAGCATACCCGTCATCCAATCACGTCGTCGCGGAGCTGGGCGAATGGCAGCGGGCCGAAAAGGGATGGACATGCAAAATAAGCGTGCGAATCAGTGACACGTGCCCGGCCGGGAAACATGACGACGCATTGCAAATCATCAGCCGCGATGCCGATTACCGCGAAATCCGCGTGCCGGTGACCGTCATTCGGAAATGAAGTTTCTCCTGAGTGCACGCCCGAGCGCCGCGACCGACCAGACGATCGGGTACATCTTTTCGAAATACCAGAGCTTCGCGAAGTAGAAGCCAATCGGCGACGGGTCGTACAACCCACCATTCTCGACGCGCGCGACCAGGTATTGGAGGCCGCGTTCGACCGCCGGCCGTGATTCCGGTGGGGCCAAGTCGATCAGCACTTCCACCGCCAGTGCCGTTTCCTCGACACTCGACGGCGTCCCGCGCATCCCGCCCCAACCGCCATCGTCGTTTTGGTTCTGGAGCAGCCAATCGATGCCACGTCGAGCTTCAGCGTTCTGCTCGAGACTCAAATCACGAAAAGCAGCAAGAACTTTCGCCGTGCCATAAGTTGGATTGATGTCATCGGGTGCATGCTGATTGCCAAACCAGAGGGGCAACCAAGAGCCGTGAGGATCCTGAAATCGTCGGAGAAACGCTAATCCTTGCTGGACAGCTATTCCGGCTTTTGGACTTCCAATCTCAATCTCGGCGACTTGGCCCCAGGCATCGCGCGCTCGAAAGGAAAATGTTATCCATGTGACCGGCTCTTTGATTCGTGGGGCTCTTGCACTCTTCCATGAATTGAAAGCGCGAAGTGCGTGGGCAGTCAAGTCGGCACCACTGCGATCGAAAGGTAGTCGTCCCCAGCCGCGACAAAATGTCGGCCAACCGCCATCTGAGTTTTGCAAGTCAAGAATCCATGGCAGCCCGTTGATAATTGCAGAATGCACGCCAGCGGAGACTGCGGGATTTGTCAAACCGTCGAGATGTCTGAGAGCCAAGAATGCTCCGGGCGTGTCATCCGCATCCGGCACGCTGCCGCCTAGATGCGACCAGCCCCAGCCGCCGGAGGCGGCGCCGGTGTAGGGGTGCCCTTCAGTTTCTTGTTGTTCGAGGATCCAGGTGAGCGTTTTCTCGCGTTCCGGCAGGCTGTCGAGATCGCCGGCCGCGGCCAGGGCATTCACGGCTAGCGTTGTCACCCAGACTGAGAGATTACTATCGATGGGCCAGCTGCCGTCGGGACGAATTGAGCGAACGAGAAACTCGACGCCTTTTGAAATGACTTGAGCCGCTGACGACTCGGCGCGAGCGCGAAATGATAAACGGCTGGCGGCGAGGGCCATCACCACAAAGCTGGTGAGCGGGGTAGCTTCGAGAAAGCCGCCGCTGGAAGGCTGGATTCGTTGCAGCACCCTAAGGCTCCGGCCGACCGAGATTCTTCGAATGAGACGGCTGAACGGATTTCGCGGCGGTTTGTGATGGAAGATCGTTTGCCCAATTGCGATCAGCGCCGGCAGCGCGTAGCTCACCACCGGCATCCGGGCCAGTCGATACCACGATTGCGGAAGGCATGCCAACTCGAACGGCAACGCCGGCACTTCGGACCACGGCACCAGTCCCGCCATGGCCGCATTCATCAGGATCGGCACCGAAAAGGTGTGGTCTTTGCCGTAACGCCGACGGATTGCTTCCGCTTGCTGCGCCGAGGTCGCGCCCCACTTCATCGCCATGAACTCATCGGTCTTCTTGAAGGCGGTTGCGAATTCCGGCGGGCTTCCGGCCATGCGATAGGCCGCCCGGCACAGCATCGTGGTCGAAATGTTGCTGAAACTCTTGACCGTGTCGCCCCAACCGACATCGTCATTCTGATGATTGGCCAACCATGCCAACCCACTCCGAACGAGCGCATCGTGTCCGCCAACCAGCGACAACGCGCTGATGGCCGTGGCCGTCGATAAGGCGGAGGAGGAAAGCTCGCCGAGCCAGTAGCCATCGCCGTTTCGCTCGGCGAGCAAGGCCTCGCGGGCTTTTTGGTAGGCGGCCGTTAGTCGTTCACGTGTTAGCATGCGCGACTCGAACTTCCGCCTTCTCACGTTCCAACCGGGCCTTGAGTTGCTCCGCCTGGCCGCGCGTCAACGAACTCTTTACCTTGGCCGGCAATTGGTTCAAGATGTTCGCCGTTTCTTCCGGCGTCAGACCGCCTTCAAGTCGCACAACCGATTCGACCTGTTCGCGCGTCACGGCCGGAACGTTTACAATCTCAACAGACCATTCGGCCGGGGCCGGTTCGCGGCGGAAGACGCGTTCGAGATTGCTCAAGAGCGCGACGACCGTAATCGTCTCGCCCGGTTTCAGGCGGCGGGATTCGTCGCCCGCTTTGATCGCAACCAGTCCATAGTCGATCGCGAGCGCGCCCAGCGTCTGACCATCTAGGCATGGATCGTTGGGCTGAACCAGGAGATCGACCGCCGCCAGCATCCGCCGATGAATGCGGAACAGCGTGTGGACGCGGTCGCCGTAAAGCGCCGCGACAAACGCCGGGGCCGCGAGTCCGGGCAACGCCAGCGCCAGACGCACGTCGGCCACGTCGCGCAACGTTTCCGCCAAGGCGTCGTCGTTCAGTCGCACAACCACGCGCTGTCGCGCATTCAACTCCCGGGCGAGCAAAGCAATTTCCAAATTTGCCAAGTCGTCACTCGTAGCGGCCACCACGGCTCGCGACGTGCCCGCACGCGCCTGCCGCAACACTTCCACCATGGTTGCTTCGGCGATAATCACGGCCGCGCCCAAGCGGCGGCAAGTGCCGATGCGCGGATTCGCACTCGATCGCTCGATGACCACGACTCGCTCATCGCTCTTAAGGAGTTCCTGCACGACGCGAAAGCCCACGTTTCCCAACCCGCACACGACGAAATGGCCCGCCTCCGGAATCTGCCGGAACTCGAGCGCCCCGCCCAATCTCGCGCGCAGCAGATAATTGGTGACGATGGCGGTAAACGCGGCCGTCAGAAGGGCCCCAAAGATGCGCAGGAAACTGACAAACGTTTTTTGCCAGCCGTGATAGTTGTCGGCCCTCATGTCCGCCCCGGTCGCGATCACGCTGATGGTGCGGTAGAGCCCGTCGGGAACGGAATCGGCCATCCCGGAAACCGCGTAGATGCAAGTGCTCAGTGCGACCACGGTCAACAGCAAGAGAGCGCAGATTTGCAGGGCGACGTCGATCTCGCGCATCGCCCGCCAAAACACGCGGCTGAACCGGCGCACGCGGCCGGCCCAGCGCACTCCCGGCGGCAGATCATCAAGGTCGTCGCCGTGCCCGGCGGGCATGAGCCGCCCCAGGTCCGCGGGCGGGCCGCACATGACCAGTTCGTCCCCGGCGCCGAGCGTCGCGTCCGGCGGTACCTCGCCGAGCAACCGATCACCGCTCGATTGACTGTGCAGCGCCAACGGCAGGGCGTTGAATTCGCGGGCCACGGTTTCGATGGTCTTGCCGATCAACGCGGAATCGTCCGCGACCACGAGTTTGGCAATCTGTTTGCGTTTGCCATTGGCTTCGAAGGCGCCGAGCACGTCGCCGGTGAGCGCGCTATGGGCAAGCATCGGCGCGGTGAGAGCCGAGACGCTCAGCGCATGCATGTTGCCGACGGCCGAACCGAGTCGAGCCAGCAAGACGGGATTGAACACGCGAACGACGATGCGAACGTTCGGGTTGAGCCGGCGAACGGCAAGCGCCGTGCCGATATTGACGAGATCGTCGCTGGTGACGATTAGCACCCCACGGGCCGAAGCAACGCCGGCGGAAGCAAGATGCGCCGTTTCGCGCATGTCGCCGGCAATCAGCTTGGTCCCGGCGAGGCGCGATTCGTCGGCCGGCCGGTCCCGATTGATCACGACCACCGGAATCCCGGCCGCTCGCAGCAATTCAAGAATGCGCCAGCCGATCTTCCCCAGTCCGCACAAGATCACGGGCTCAGACACGCGCGATGTTCCTCGGGTGTGATGAAGGTATTGTACGTGCCGAGCTTGAGATTCTCGTTGATCAGCCAATGAGCTTGGCGATGGTGAACGCGGCCGTTGCCGCCAATCCGCCGACGAGTACGGTTTGCCAGGCGCTGCGCAGCGGGCGATTGGTCGTGAAGCGTCCTTTGATGAAACCGAACGCGAACAAGGCTAGCAGCGTGACAATGATCGAGCCGATCAGCGCGGG
>JBGQCZ010000444.1:0-5293 GCA_041495645.1 Gemmataceae bacterium
CCAGCGCCGCGGACATAACCATGCGATTGGCCCAGGCTCGCTGGCGGAACGGCATCCAATGGGCAATAACTCGTCCGCTGGCCGGGTAAATTGGTGCGGTGCAAACTCCCATTGCCGAGCGCACAATCAGCAGCCAAACCAGGATCAAGATGGCGGACTGCACGGCCAAACCCGGAAGACCCGTCAGGGCAACGAACAGAGCCGAACCGAATCCCATCAACACCAGCGCCAATCTTGGTCCGCGTCGGTCGGCCAACCAACCGCCGGGTGTCATGAAGATGGCGTAGGCGGTCAGCAAGGCCGAATAGACAAAGCCGATTTCCTGCTTGGAGATGGCGTAGCGTTCTTGAATCTGCTCGTCATAGGCAACGGACATGCTCACGCGGTTGAACCAACTCATGAAGCTGAAGGCCAAGAGGATGGCCAGAATCCGCCAGCGCACCCAAGTCGGGCGTGTTGCCGGTTCGGCATTCGTGTTCGTGTCGGTGTGGCTCATGAGTTTGAACGGGCCGGCGGCTGGAAAAGTTCAATGAGGATGCCGTTCGGATCGCGCACGTACGCCGCATAGCCGCCGCGATTTGGGCCGGCGTCGATCAGCACCGGCTCGCTGACGAACTCCGCGTCGCTGCTGCGGAGTCGCGCATAAAGAGCCGGCAGGTCATCCACCAGCAAGGCCAGGTGCGAACTGCCGGGGTCGCACGGTCGCGGCTGGTGCGCCTTGCCGGCTGGAGTGAGGTATTCGAATAATTCCAAGTGATAATTCGAATTTGGGATTCGCAGCAGCGCCGCCCGCACCACGCAACCCGGCAGCCCGACGATGCGGGCGAAATAGTCGGCCCGCACCTCGCGCGTGAACAAGACCTCCAGCCCGAGCCGGTCGCGGAAAAACGCCAGCGATCGATCCAGATCGGCGACGGTGAAGCTGGTATGATGCGCGCCGACAATTCCCGCCATGACCGGTTGCTCCTGAAGAACGCGACAAGTCGAGGCGGATTGTAACCTGACTCACACTCGTCCGCAACTGGCCGGCAAATATTGCGCTTTCAACATCACCAACTTTTCATTTCCCTTCGCCCTGCCATTCGCCACAATATTTGCATCGTCTACGCCCTGATGAGGTCTTGCCATGCCAACGATGATCAACGGAATCGGCACCTGGTACTACGGCAAGCGGCGTATCCATCGCGTCAAGGCCTTGTGTTCGCAATGCAACTCGCTCGGCGAACTCGAGTCGTACGACACGACCCTCTATTTCGTCGTGATCATGGTGCCGGTCATTCCGCTCGGGCAAAAGCGCATCCTCGAGAAATGCCCATACTGCCAGCGGCATCGGATGGCCTCGCTGAAGGAATGGGAGGCGGGCAAGGCGAACGCCTTCAATGATGTTCTGGAGAAGTTGCAGGCGAACCCCGACCACAAGGAGACGATTCAAACCGCCCTCGCGTTGGCGACCGCCTACCAGGACGAGATCGCGTTCGACAAGCTCGCCGATGTTCTCGGCGGCCGCCAGGGCAACGATGCCGATATCCAGGCCCAGTTAGGTTCCGCCTACGAGTATTTTTCTCGTTGGTCCGACGCCGAGGCCGCTTACTCTCGTGCGATGGACGTCCAACCGACGGACGATATTTCCGAACGACTCGCTGTGTGCTTGCTGAAGCAAAACCGGCCGGAAGAGGCCATTCAATATGTTTCGCACGTGTTCGAGCAAAAGAATCCCGACAAAGCTTGGCTGTCGTTTTGGTTGATCGAAGGTTGCATGGCGAAGGGGCTGCACGAACAATCGCTCGATCTCATGGACGTGCGCGACCAGGCGTTCCCGCAATTTGCCAAGGAAAAGTCCTATCTGAAGCAGCGCCGCACGGCGGAGAAATACAAGCACTCGGGAAAGCCGATTCCGTCGACTTACCTAAAAGAGTCCTCGAAGACCGGTTACAAGGAAGGAAGCGGGTTGGGATTCAAATGGCCGAAGTACGTCGCAGCCGCTTTGTTTCTTGGCCTGCTCGCGCTCTACTTGGGCAGCGCCTGGCACCGCGGGCAGCATCGCGAGGTTTATCTCGCGAACGGCTGGACCAAGCCGTATAAGGTCTCGGTGAACGGCGAGGTTCATCAAATCCAACCGGGCTCGGTCAAGAAAATCGAAGTGGTGGAAGGCGACGTAACGGTCGACTGGCCTGAAAGCGGCGATGGTCCGCAAACTGCGGCGATCCACACCTCGTTCTTCGGCCGCCCATTTCACCGCCCGGTATTTGTCATCAACCCGGATCGCTGTGCTTTGTTGGAAAGAGAGGAGACCATTTACACCTTGGAACCGAATCCTCCCATGAATCCGCCCCCGGTTTTCACGACCGGAAAGCTGCTTCATGAATTCGAGGGAGTGGACCACGAGTTCGAGCAGTTTCCAGCCCAGATTAACGCCAAGTCCGGAAGCCGCACCAAGAAGACTCGCGTTGGCCTGGTTCCGATGGTTGACGGCGCCGATCGCAGATTCACTATCGCGTCGTCCGTTCCGATCGATGCGCAAATGGACTATGCGAAGCGCCTCCTGCACCTCGACCCGAATGACGTGCCGGCATTGCGCTGGCTCACTGCCCAACTGCCGCCTGCGGACGCGATTGCATTTCTGAAGACGCGGCTCGCGGATCGGCCCGTGCGCGTCGATTGGCATCGGGACTATCAAATCCTGATGGAACTTGCCAACCAGGACACCGATCTCAAGCCCGAATACCGCAAACTCGTTGAAGAAACCAAACGGACGCCCGACGCCGTTTACCTGCTCGGCCGGCTCGAAGAAGGCCAAGCCGGCGAGAAGTTGTACGAAGAAGCGGCGAAGGCCAATCCTCCATCCGCTTTCGCGTGCAGCGGGCTCGGTTTCCGCTTCCTCGTCCGCGGTGATTTCGAACCGGCGGTCACCTGGTCCAAAAAGGGCGCGGAACTGAACCCCACCAACCCGGCCAATCGTCAGGCCTACCTGCAAGCGCTGCTTGCCGCAGGAAAATACAAGGACTTGATCGCCGAAACGGGACGCGATGCGTCGAGCGGTCAGTTGCTCATGTTCCACGACAAGCTGGCGGCCCAACTCGCGCTCGGCGACCAGGCCGGCGTTGACATGGAGATCGCCCGAATGATGGCGAACTTTGGCGGGCAGGCTACGGATCCAGCGGCCCTCAATTTCAAGGCCCAAATTCGGGCGAGCCTTGACTTGGAACTGGCACTCGCGCAGCGCGACCGGGGCAAGTATCTCGAACTGTCGGCGCGAGCCCTTGCCAAGGACGAGTTCGCCGTCGGCATCCTCAAGGGCAACCACACCGCGGCGGCCAACGCTCCGTCGTTTCGCGCCGGCGGCCCGCGCGAATGGGAGACGGACGCGACGCGCACCGGTCTCTTGTACCTGGCCGGGTTGAAAGCGAAAGACGCGGCCTTTGCAGACGAGCAGTGGAAGAAATTCGGCAATGCCCTCGGCAAGGGCGACCGCGACGCTCGTCGCCTCGCCGAAGTCGCCGCCGGCAAACAACCACTCGACTCGAAGTGGCTCACTAATGCGACCATTCGCCCCGACGTCAAACGCGTGATCCTCGCCGCACTCGCCCGCAGATTCCCGGCTCACGCCAAAGATCTCGTTCCTTTGTCCAAGAAACTCGACTTTGATCACGACTCGACATCACTATGCTTGCGCTATGTGACCGAGTAGCGGGTTTTTCGTTCCGGCAGGTTTCGATCACTTTCCAAGGAGTACAGCAATGCGTTCGCAACTCTGGGTCTTGGTCCCGGTCATGCTTCTGGGCTTCGGCATCGCCGCGCGCGGCGACGACAAGAAATCGGGCCTGAATGACGAAGGCTTTGTCCAACAATGGCTCGTGCTGGCGCCGATTCCGTTCGGGGCCAGCGCCAACGGCGCGGACGCGCTCGACAAGGAACAGGTCAAGGACGAGGCCAAACTCAAGCCCAAAGCCGGCGACAAGATCAAGGCCGGCGATAAGGATCTCGTCTGGAAAGCGCACGAGTGCAAGGAGCATTTCCTCGAATTCAACGAGTTCCTGGGCGCAACCACGGAAGATAGCGTCGGCTATGCGGTGACCTTTATCGTGGCCCCGGACGAAATCAAAGGCGTCAAGATGAAGACCGGCAGCGACGATCAAGCCAAGGTTTTCCTCAACGGCAAGGAAGTCTTTAAGATCGCCGACGCCCGCCCGCTCGACAAAGATCAGGACACGACCGAAGTCACCCTCAAGAAGGGCGTGAACGTGCTGGTCTTCAAAGTGGTGAACGAAAAAATGGACTGGTCCTGCTGCGTCCGCTTCACCGGCAAGGACGACAAACCGCTGAAGAACCTGAAAGCACAGACAAAGGAATGAACGCGTGATGTAGCCGCAGGCTTTAGCCTGCGCGGGCGCCGCGACCATTGTTTGCGCCGCGTCCCCGCGCAGGCTAAAGCCTGCGGCTACATCACTACATCATTACATCACGCCGGATTGCACTGGCTCGATGGGGCGGTGGATGGTTTCCGTGCCCCAATCGAACACGGCCAACCCCATGTCATTGGCCGTCTTGATGAGAAACGGCAATACTTCCTCGACGCGCGAGTAGGACATCCCGAGCACCGCCGCCTTGTGCTGGAAATTGTTGATCAGCGGGCCATCGCTCCAAACCGCGTCGTCAACTTGATCGTCCGGCAACATACTCATGCACGGGAATTTCGCCGTGAGCCGGTCGTGCAACACCTGAAACACCGCCGGCCGCGGTCCCTCTTGCTCGATGAGCGCGTCCAACCCCGCCCAAGCTTTGGCGTCCTTGGCGGGAACCGGCGGAATGACGATCGCGACGTTGTAGCTCATGCTTTCCCCGAGTTCACATTGCCGGCCAAATCTCCATCGCCACAGACTATCTCATCTGCGACGGGGTGCTCGTCAATACCCCGAGCGGAAGTGAATCGTCTGCTAATCCGTTCTGGCGTTGACATTTCCGAGCGGTTACACTCATCGAAACCCAAACGACGATTCCGAAAGGCGCCGCCGATGAGTGAAGTCACCCGCATCCTGTCGGCAATTGACCAAGGCGACCCGCACGCCGCCGAGCAACTGTTGCCGCTGGTCTACGACGAATTGCGCAATCTGGCGGCGCAACGTCTGGCTCAGGAAGCGCCCGGACAGACGTTGCAAGCCACCGCGTTGGTTCACGAGGCTTACTTGCGATTGGCGAACCCCGGCCGCGAGGCCGGGGGTGCGGAGCAACACTGGAACAGCCGCGGCCACTTTTTTGGTGCCGCGGCCGAAGCCATGCGGCGGATTCTCGTCGA
>JBGQCZ010000445.1:0-5287 GCA_041495645.1 Gemmataceae bacterium
AAGGTTTCGAGTTGGCTCGGCGAGCCGTAGAGATAAAGCAGAATGCAAGCCTTTGCCTTGCCGAAACTCGCCGCGGTCTTTTTGGGTGTGGCCTGCGCTTCGGAGAGGCGCAGATAGTCCGCCAACGTCAGCCCCAACAGACTCAACCCGCCCGCGTGCAGCATGTCGCGGCGCGTAAGCCCGTTGCAAAGCCGTTTCGGCGAACCCAGAACTCGGAGCATGAAGGCAGACCTCCGCGCGAAGGCGGGGATTCAGGCAGGTAGGGATATGGTAGCCCAGGGAACGAGCGCTGGGAAGTGAAAACGACATAAAGACCAGGACATTTCAGTCTGCAGGAAACTCCAAGCTCCAACTCAGAAGCTCCAAGGAAATTCCAACAATCAAGAAAACAATTTCCAACGCGAACACACCGTTTGGAGTTTGTGTTCTTGATTGTTGGAATTTCCTTGGGATTTTTGGGTTGGAATTTGGAATCGGTGAGCCTCGACCGGGCCTGAGAGCCCGGTCTCGACCCACCCTACCGAATTCATTTCGAACTGCCCCGCGCAATCAATCGTGGCCTTCGTGGCTTACAACTTTTACGTTGGCGGTGTTCGTCAGCGTGTTGGCGCCTTTGCCGCCGCTGATGCTCGCTCTCAGCTTAGCCAGGCCCGAAACACCGCCGACTTCCGTGTTGTCGATCACGTTGAAGGTGAGCTTGTCGTCTCCCTTGCCGCCTTCGACCTCGCCTTTGAACTTGCCGGTGCTGCCGGCGTCGATGGTCACGTTAGCGGCGACGGTGTCATTGCCCTTGCCGCCTTCGGTCTCCAAGGACAAGCTGCCATTCACCAACCCGCTTGACGCGAAGTTGATAGTGTCGTCGCCGTAACTGCCTTCGAGTTCGAACGCGGCCGAAGCGCCCGCTGCAACCGCACCGGAAGTCATGGTAATGGCGTCATTGCCCTTGCCGCCCTCGGCCTCGACCTTCAGCTTCCCGCTGGTCTGGCCAGTTGAGGTGAAGTTGATGGTGTCGTTGTCAGAACCGCCCTCGAGTTCGAACGCGGCCGATGCACCCGCGGCAATCTCGCCGGAATTCACGGTAATGGCGTCAACGCCCGCCCCGCCTTCGGCCTCGACCTTCAGCTTCCCGTTTAGCAGGGCAGCTGAATTGAAGTTGATGGTGTCGTCACCCTGGCCGCCTTCGAGTTCGAATGCGGCCGAAGCGCCCGCCGCGATCGCGCCGGAAGTGACGGTGATCGTGTCGTTATCCTTGCCGCCCTCGACTTCCACCCGCAGCCGCCCGCTCGTCACTCCCTGCGAATAATCGAGCGTTGCCGTGTCGACACCTTTGCCCAATTCGACATCGAGCGATTCGTTTCCGGTAAGCGGGCCGGTCAACGAGTAGTTCAGCGTGTCGTCGCCCGCTCCGGCGCCGACCACGATTCGGGTAATTCCCGTGCCCGACGCCGACTGGCCGTCAACGGTGGCGGACACTCCCCCCTTGCCGTCATCCGTGATGGTGATGGCGTTGGCATTCGCGTCGCCGCGAATGTACAGCGTGTGGCCGTGGATGGCGACCCCGACCGCCGGACATGCGCGTCCTTCCAGCGTTTCGACGCGAAGCGCGGCGCGAGTAGGTTGCTTGCTCTTGGGTGTCGATCGTAGCCAATTCATTCTGAATCCTCCTGAAAAAAACGAACCAGCGAAAAAGAAAGTGCCAACGCTGTCCCCGCTGCCGGAAATGACGGGCAGCCGGCTTCGGTCCTTCGTTGATATGAGGGTGGAAGAGATGGGACGGCTCGACAGTGTCCTGAAAGACACCGCCGACATCATTGATCAACCCTCTCCTATTCGAGCCGAGGAAGAGATGACGGTCCTGCCAACGGCTCGAAAGAACACCATACCAAAAGCGGGGAGGAAGGAAAGTGGATTGAGTGGATTTCTGGCGCTCGTGAACGCCCGCTGCATCGGCGTCTGAAACAAGTCTTATGCAAGCCCTGGCGTTTTCTGTAAGGCCACCTCGGCTGGCAAGCGCAATCCCGTTACGAGCTTGCGGATCATCGTCAGGCTCAAGGGCCGCCGTCCGCTCAGCACTTCCGAAACCTTGCTCTTGCTGCCGATGTACGGAATCAAGTCCTTGGGCTTGAGCCCCTCTTGCTCCATTCGGAACCGCAGGGCCGCGATGGGGTCCGGCGGATCGATCGGGTACGCCTTGTCCTCATAGGATTCCACCAAGAGCAGCAGCAACTCCAACTCGTCGCCCTTGGCAGTGCCCGGCTTGGCGTCGAAAATCGTTTCGATGCGCGCCAGCGTCGACTGGTACTCCGCGTCTGTCTTGATGACTCTCGGCTTCATGGTTTGGCCATTCGGTCAACGCCAGTGATTCAGAATGATGAACTCGTTTTGGACAGTCACGCCCGCCGCTTCGAGCTTGCGAAGGGCGCTTACGATGCCCTTGGGCGTCAAGTCGCGTGTCGGGTCGTTGTCCTGGCGGACCACGAAGATGCCCGGATGACGGCCCTGAGCCTGCATGATCAAATTGTGCAAGACCCAGAAATCATCGTGATTCTTGGTGACGCAGACTCGGCCGTCCGCAATGGCGTGTGTCACGTGGACGGGATCCGGCGCTCCCGACATGCCGATATCGGCGGGCATCTGGACATCATGCGCCGCTTTGCGAAGCAGTTTCGCGAGCAGCGGCCATGCCGTGTCGTCGTCGAGATACAGCCTCATGACTTCAGAATACGGGCGACTTCTTCCGGCGGCACGACCTTGAACTTCCCACCGTGCTTGTAGTCCGGGTCCTTCATGCCGCTCGCCGCCATGAGCCGCTCTTCGCGCTCGAAGTCTTGGGCTATCTCCGGCGGATTGCTTTCGCAATAGGCGATGGCCTCCTTGACCGCCTCCAGCGGCAGGTCGAACTCTGCCGCAATCTCCTCCGGCGTCATCGGCTCTTCCGCGCTCGCAAACATGCCGTACAGGACGCGGGCGCGGATCCGAGTGCCGTTGACGAAGAGTTGCTTATAGCAGGACTTCGGGTTCGGCGCCAAGTGTTGCCAGACGATGGCTGCTGATCGATTCATGATGGCATTCTACTACAATGCTGCTCTACCGTTCCAGTCTAGCGGTCGAGTTCGCCCTACAACCCGTTCGCAACTCATTTTTCCCGTAGCTTCGCCAATCGGTCCTTCCAACTCAGTGCCGCTCGCGCTTCGCGCGTGAGTCTTGCGGATGCGTCGCCTTTCGCCAGCTCCTCGAGAAGTTGCCGCGCGGCCGGGGAGTCGTTTCGTTCCAGTGCCTCCACTGCGCGGATTTCGCGAAGCGCCTGAGGATGAGTGAGCCAGCCATCCAGTTTTTCGAGCAAGAGTGAAATCGACTTGCGGGCCTCGGCCGAGGCGGTGGTCTTAAGGCGGTCGCGTAGGGCATCGCCGGCATTCTCGCCGAGAGCGGCCAATTCATTTCCGGCCTTTTGGCGGACCGCGAACTGCGCGTCTTCCAAGTCATCCAACAATTGCGCCAGTCGTTTCTGATCGAGTGGAGGCGCTGGCTTGATCCGATCGCGAAGCAACTTCACGGCCGGCTCGCCCGCCCGGCCAATCGTGATCACGGCCTGATAGGCAGCCGGCGCATCGTCGGCGAGATCGTCCCAGAGCTTTTCGGCATTGAGCTTGCCGGTTGGTTGATACGCCCGGATCTTCGACATGTCCCAGAGAAGCACCGTGCCGTCGATTCCACCTGTTGCCAGGGTTTTGCCGTCTGGAGAAAAACCAAAGGAGGAGACTTCGCCCGAATCGAGCCGGCGGATTTCCTTGCCGGTGGCAGTGTCGAAAAGGATCACACGCGGATCGCGGCGCGGGCCGCTGTGAGAATACGACCCTGGGCAAACCAGCATTCGGCCATCGGGCGAAAACGCGAGTGGCTGGCCGGCGCCGGGACCGTAGTCGAAGTTCAGCCGTTCCTTGCCGCCGGCCATTTCCACCAGAACCAATTCCGGTTTGTCGCTCCCCTGGCGAATAACCGCGATCGATGTGCCATCGGGAGAAGCGATGGCGAAATAGTCGAATCGTCCCTCAAGCGATTGCAGGCGCCCAGTCTCCAGATTGACAATTTGCGCCGTCGTCGAAGCGCCACCCCCCATGGGGCTGTTCGACTGGGGTGCCGAGACAATATGTTGTCTGTCGAACGTGAACGAAATCCCGCTCGGCCCGCCAAGTTGAAACGGGATTTGTTTGATTTGTTTGCCGGTCAATGCGTCCCAGAGTCCAAATCCGCCTGATCCGCCTGAAACGAGCGTGGTGCTCCCGGGCGCAAATGCAATACAGCCGATCACGCGCCCCGGCGCCGTGATCGAACGGATTTCCTTTCCGCTCGACGTTTCCCACAACCGGATGACCGCATCGTCGATACCGGCGGTCGCGGCCATCTTGCCGTCGTCGCTTACAGCGAGCCAATTGAGCCTTTGATGAGCGGGTTTCCAACTTTGCGATGTCTTGCGCGAGGGCAAGTCCCAAACGCGAACGGTGCCATCGAGACTGGCAGTTAAGAGGGATTTCTTGTCCGGTAGAAACGCCAATTGCTCGATGCGATCAGTATGTCCATCCGGCAGAGTCAACTCACGTCCGGTTTCCAGATCGAAACGGTGGAGAACGTTGCTGCCCCTGCAGGCCGCGGCGACACGCTCACCGTCGGGAGAAACCGCCAGCC
Source organism: Gemmataceae bacterium (assembly GCA_041495645.1). GTDB lineage: Bacteria > Planctomycetota > Planctomycetia > Gemmatales > Gemmataceae > JBGQCZ01. The sequence goes on from JBGQCZ010000445.1 coordinate 4,684, forward strand.
TGTCAACAATCTTGCCGGATTCGATTTTTCCAAGTTCCTTCCCCGTTGTCAGATCCCACCAGCGCAGCGTCCGATCGTGCGATGATGTGATGAGTCGCTTGCCGTCGCTGAAAAAAGCCGCTTGAACAACCACGCTGGCATGACCGGTCAGGACCAATTCTTCCTTCCCCGACGCCACGTTCCAGATTCGAACTTCCTTATAGCCTGCGGACCAGATGAGCTTGCCATCGGGGGAGAGCACGACCGGCCACGGGTACGAGGAAACCGTCTTCGGCAAGGTCCATTCTCGAATTGCCTTTTGGGTGCTCGTGTCGAGCACGCGAATCAAGGTGTTTTGATTGCGGGGGACACGCGCCACCAACTCCGACTTGCCCGGAACGAATCCGATGGGAAAGCAAGAAAATCCCTGGTTCAGGCCGCCGTGATGCCATAATTTCACGCCCGTTGCCAAATCAAATATGGCCAACGCACCATCGTCTGCGCTGAACATGTCGTGAACAGCGGCCAGCTTGCCGTCAGAAACAACCGCCTCATTGACCGGCAGGGAAATCGCCACTCGCAGCAGATCCTTGCCGGAGTCCAAGTCAATGATCCGGAGCGCCCG
>JBGQCZ010000446.1:0-5280 GCA_041495645.1 Gemmataceae bacterium
CGACCGGGCCTGAGAGCCCGGTCTCGACCCACCCTACGCGCTGCATCCGCGTCATCAGGCAAGCGCGAAACGTAGACGGCTAAGGCACCGCTCGCTGGTTCTTGGTCGCATAGTCAAGAAACACTTTCCAATCCTCGCGAGTCATCGAGTGCTTCCCTGCGCGAATGTAGTATCCCAACGGGCTATCGATCAATTTGCCGAGCTCGGGCATCTTGTCGGCTTCGATGCCGCGCTCGCCCAGAAACTTGTAAACCGGCTCGGCCGCCTTCAGGATCTCGAATTGGCCGTCCGGATTGGCCCATTGGTCTTCAACCGCGTTGGTAAACAGCACGGGCCGCGGGCCGCACAGCGCCACAAGGCAATGCTGATCGAAAGGCAACTTGTCCGTTGCGTCGTTAAATTTCTTGAAGTTGTCGTTGAACCAATGCGGGAACGACTTGTTGATCCGGGCAACGGTCTCGGCCTTGGGATTATGGCAGCGGTCAGGAGCAGTCCCGCCGCAACCGGCTTGATGCGGAATCGCCAGCGCGATGCGCTCATCGAACGCCGCCGCGACCAATGCGGTCTTGCCCAATCGCGAATGCCCGACCACCGCGATGTTCAAGCGGTCAAGCTCGGGCACGGTCACCAGGTAATCGACGACCCGGTGAATGCCCCAGGCCCAGGCCATAATGGTCGAAGTCTTCACGCCTTTTTCGGCCAGCCAAGGGCGCATGCCCTCGCGCATGTCGTTGCGATCCGGGTCCACATCGCCGTTGTAAAACGTGGCCACGGCATAACCCCGAGCGATGGTTTGATCGATGGCCCAGACGTCGATCTGTTTGCCGCGACCGTCGTCGGAGGCCCGATTGTTTTTCACGCCCGGATACTGCGGATACATCCAGGTCTTCGCATCGGGAAGGCGAATCTTCGGGTCGGCGACAAGCGCGTGATTACCGCAGAAGTTCATTCCGACGAATACTGACTTCGCCCCTGTCTGCGCCTTCGGAACCACCAGCAGCAGATAAATCGGCGGGCAGCCGTCGGCGATGGAAAGCTGAATCTCGCGCAAAGTGGCTTTGCCGTCGAAGGCGTCGTCATCGCTGTGCAGCACTTTGCCGGTCACTTTCACGGGCACTTTCGGCAATTCGCCGTACATGTAATGTTCAAACAGCGCTTTGAGTTCCGGCCGGCGCTTGTTCCGCCACTGGGGAACATCGGCGATTCGTTTGCCGTCCATGGCAACGAGCGGATCGGGAAATTCCTTTTGCGCAGGCAGGTTTTCGGGCTCGGGGAATTCAGCGTGGAGCGGTGAAAGAGTCATGACGGCACCGAGGATCGGCAACAGAAGGGTGACGGGTCGCATGGTTGAAACTCCGCGACGGCGTTGAGAAAGTCGTGGGGCGGGAAGTTGTCTGCTGGCATGATACCCGACGCAAGCGCGGGTGCCAGCAGATTCCGCGTTAGAGTTTCGAAAGATGGGCGAGCAACGCCTCGTTGAATTCAGGCAGCTTCGCCTTGAGTTTCGGCTGCAGGGCGCCCGGTGACGACGTGGAACGAAGCTGCTGTAAATACGCGAGCAGGACCTTACGTCCCTCGGGGCTGCCGCGAAGCATGAAGTGAACCCACGCCCACGCTTCGCGATATTCGACAGGGGTCATCTGTTCGACTTCGCTTAGCTGCTCCAGTCTAGCCATGTCGGGCTTGAAGCCGTCGCGCTGAATGATTTCGACGTGCTGCCGGTTCACGCCCTTTGCTTCGGTTGGGAGTTCGAAATACTCGGCCAGCCCTTCGTCGAGCCATAGCGGCACGTCTTTGAGAATGCTATGGAGCATCGCGTGGGTGAGTTCGTGCCGCAAGTCCTGGCGGACGTGGTCGCCCCAGAAGGTGTAGACGAGCAAATCGTCACCGCTGCCGACGCCGCGAGGCTGGGCGACGAAGAACGCCCGCCGTCTCGGCAGCTTCGGATAATGGGCCTTCATGAACTGTTCATAACGGTCGCGATCCTCGAACAGATACACATTGATGAGGACCGACGGCGGCGGCGCGGGCAAATGCAGTTCCTTAAGGACATGCTCGCGCAGGCCGGAAAGTTCGCGGAACGGCGCTTGATCTACTTTGACTTCGAAGTCGCTGACGAAAACGAACTGAGAGAGGCGTTGACTGAATTTGGACGGAAGCGCTGTCGGACCATGACCGCTGCCGCGGGCTTCGCGGTTGGGCAGCAGCGACAATCGGAAGATATCGCACCCGGCCAGCAACGCCGTGAAGCACAAAACCAGATGCAGGGGCGCACGTCGCAACCGGCAATCTCCGAACCAACAAGCCGACGGTGGGCGGACCATCGGGGGTCCGGATACTATCGTCGCTGATTGAATTGGACTAGCTGAATTCCGCCGAACTTATCGTGTCTCGCGCTCGCGCATTTGCCCAATCGTCGGCTACGTCAACAGGCGCCCCCGTTCGCGGTTCTTTGCCACTTTCTCCAACGTGCGCCGGCCAATGCCGCGCCACCAGTTTTTCCATCCCGCGCGGCCGACGAAAGCGGAATTCAGGTAACAAAACAGGAAGCGCAGTCGATCCGAGCGAGATAGTGAAGTGGGGTCGAGGAAACTGGCGTTGAGGCGGGCCAGATTGCGCATCCGCCGGTTTTTCGAAAGCCACGGCGGCCGATGAGCGCCCACGAGATCGACAAACCAGGCTCGCTCAATTCCGTTCGGATCGGGTGCAAGCAGAATATTGGCGGCCTTCAAATCGCGATGCGACCAACCACGTTCGTGTAGTTGGCGAATGAGCCGAGCGACCAAATCAAGCCTGCGCTTGATGATCTCATGCCGTCGTGCAGCCGGACTCTTGTCGAATTTCTCAATCGCTTGGCGGAGGTCGATCGCATGTTCGATCTTTTCCATCAGCAGATAGCCGTCGCCGGCCAGACCGAATCGGCGGCGTTCGAACGCGGCCAACGGCCGCGCCGTGGGCAACAGGCAATCGAGAAACGCGTTCCCCACGAGCCAAGATTTCAGGCACTTCGTGCGCCGGAAGAGCGATGCGAGCCGTTGCCAACTCGATCGCGAGCGAAATCGTTTGTAAATCAGGTTCTTTTCGGAACCGTTGACCGTCAGAACGATTTCGGCAACCGTCGAACTCGGCGAATCTTTCCGCAGGCGATTCGTTGGATCGCGGAACGGCGCGTCCGGGTCTGTAAGCAATTTGTCAAGTTCTTCGATATGCAACGCTCGCGGCATGTACCCGGTCGCGCCCGTTCCGCGAATGCGCACGAAGTGCCGGCTGACTCCAAGACTGCGCGTTAATCGGTTTCGCCAAAATCGCAGATTCGAGGTCCGCGTATCGTTTTCCAGTCCCCGGCAGTCGCAGTAATCCACTACCAATTGTTTGTCCAGTCGAAGCCGTTCAACCACGTATGCACGCCAGAATCGCAGTCGATCGCTGCGATGGGTTCGCAGCGAAAACCAGCGGTTGAAGACCGTCAGGTTTCGCCGGCTTGCCCGCCGCGAGAGCGGGCGTCCGAAACTCACATCGTGCAGGTCAATCAGAAAAAACTTCGGCATTCCACTGTCATAGCGAACCAGAATATTCCCGGGATGTAAGTCGGGGTGCTTCAGGCCGGCGTGATGAATGCGAGCCAAAAAGCTGCCGAGCAACGCCGCGAAATCGATCCGCCGCTTCGGCTCGCAGCATGAATCAAGTTGCGCTTCGAGAAATCGGTTCAGAGGAACCGCGCCGGCGACGGTGTGCGTCACGAGGAAACTGTCGGAGGGCAAATGGGCGGGCGTCACGCCGAAGGCGACGGCATCGACGGTGGGCACGCCGCGCCGCCAGGCCTCGTCAATCTGACGAAATTCCAGTTCGGCTTTGGCGGGCCGCAGCCATTCGCGCAGCCAGGCCCGCAGTCCGCGCACCTTGCAATGCTTGACGTGCCAATCGTTCGAGGCAAAATGAACGCGGTAGATGGTGCGAAACGGACCGTCCTTGACCACATCGGCTTCGCGAAGAGTGTGCTCGAATTGAGCGCCGGATTCGCCCCAAGCCTCGGTTGCCGAACCGGGTCGAACAGTCCAGCGAATGGGCTGAGCCGAAGTTCGCGCCATGGATTGTCTCACGCGGCCATCCGTGCCATCTGCATACCGTCCAGCATTCGCAGCCATTGCTGACCGGCCCGAGCGATGTCGTATTCGGCTTCCACGCGCCGCCGACCGGCCAACCCCATCGTTCGCCGCAATCCCGGATCGCGGGCCAGCGTTCGCACCGCTTCGATCCAGTCCTCAACGGAATCGACTAAGAAGCCGGTCACGCCGTGCTGGACCATCTCCGAATGTACGCCGACCGGGTTGGCAATCACCGGCAAGCCCGCAGCCATGTATTGCAGAATCTTCAGGCCGCACTTGCCCCGGCTCCAGTCGTCATCGGGCATCCAAGCGATGCCGACGTCTGCCGCGGCAAGCTCCGGGGCCTCACCAGATTCAGTCCACGGTTTTGCAACGACCGGCAACAGGTCGAGCGAAATGAATCGGTCGCAAACGATCTTGAGCTTCGCTCGCGGAATGGCCAATCCAATCGACTCGAGCGTGGGCCGGATGCACTCCAATCCTTGTAGCGTGCTGGAAGAACCGATCCAAACTAGCTCGATCGGCCCGTCGTTGGTGTGCTCGGCGAGCGGGTACTTGTCGGCGTGCAGGCATGTGGGCACAACGTGGATACGATGCGCATCCGTGTACTCCGCCGCCTTTTGCGCCAAGAAGCGATTTCCCGCGACGACCCGGTCCGACATCGAAATCACACGCTGAAATCGCCGCAGCCGCCGGGAAGAGTGCAGACCCTTGTCCGAATAGGAATCGCGCAGCCAGACCGCGTCGTCCAGATCGAAGATAATGGATTCGCAAGAACGGCGGATGCGATGAAGCTCAAGTGCGGAAGGAAGATAGCGTTGCAGGATGCACGCATCGCGATGCGGCGGACCCGAACCAAACAGGCGTTCCCACCACCATGGGGCGGAAAAAAATTCGAGCGAATGGCCGGCCGCGTTCAAGAATGGGTTGAGCGCAGCCAGGCGACAGCGGCAGCAGACGTGATCTCGGCTCTCGACATAAGCGGTGAGATTCAAAGGACTCCCCTCCGTGGGCATCCCGGTCAGCGTGTTTTGCGGGCCATGGCCTGCTTGATCTGGCGTTTGGCCTCGCGCTCCTTTTCGGAATGACGCTTGTCGTGGACCTGTTTGCCGCGGGCCACGCCGATTTCGACCTTGGCCAATCCGCCCTTGAAGTACATTCGCAACGGAATCAG
>JBGQCZ010000447.1:0-5273 GCA_041495645.1 Gemmataceae bacterium
GTTCGCGGCCGATTTCATCGACCAGGTCAAGCGGCAGAAAGGATTGCCATTCCCGCGATTCCATTTCCGCTTTCGTGGCTTGGATGCGCGGCCAATCGTTGGTTTGCCGGATTTGCCGTAATTCGGCGCGCAGTTCATCCATGCGGGCCATCTCGTAGGCGAGCGTGTCTTCGCCCCAGGCGGGGTTGGTTGGCTCGGCCCGTGTCAGCAACCGCATCGTGCGGACGCGATCGCACAGCGGCGCGCGGCCCAAGGCCAACAACCGATGATGCTTGAGCAGCTCGGCCAACGGCGCTTCCTCGGAATACGCCCGGTTGAGCATTTCAATCGCATGGCGGTTCACCAGCGGCGGTTGAGGCGCGTCGTTTAGCATCAGGCGCTCTTCCCAGAGCCCGCGCTCGGCGAAATCCAGGTCGTTGGCCGATTCCAGCACGTCCGGGTCGATCTCGGCTTGACGCAACGCCTCGGCTCGCTGCCCTTGACGCAGCATTTCCTCGCATCGCGTCAACCGCTCGTTGATGCGCTGGCACGCTTCGGCGTACGAGTCCGCCGCCGAACGCAGGCCGTCGCTCAGCGTCAGATCGGGCGAACTCAAGTGCGAGCGAATCGTTTCAACAACTCGGCGAATCTCGGACATGGACTCTCGGGGGTGGGTGTTCGTCTAGGGCTTCAAAACGCCGACATCGGCGATTTTGAATTCGATTGGTTGCGGTTGCTCGTCTTCCAGCAACCGATAAACTTCCAAGTATTTGAGAATCACGATGCCAAACTTCTGATTCGCCCAGTTCTCGACTTTATCGACCGTCAATTTAACCGTCAGGTTGTCGATTTGGAGTTGCAATCGGGCAGCACCTTCCAGTCTGTGGTCCAACCCGGTGCGTCCAAGCGGCACAATTTGTGTTTTGAAGTCGACATCAAGTCTTGCAATCTTTCCTGGGACCAATCTGTAATCGATCGGCGCACCTTCTTCAGGGGGTTTCAGTTCTCCCCTGAACACAGGATTCGTATTATCGTTGCGTCGGTCCAGTCCGATTGCCTGCCACTTTTCAGGTGCCTGAAGCGGGTAGTATTCAGTGTCGCCATTCGCCAGCGTTGCCTTCAGCACACTGCGCTTAAGCGCAACCACGGCCTTATTCCAGGCTTGGTCACCGATTTCCCATTTGAACATCCATTGACCATCGTCCTTTCGTTCGAAAACAGCGAAGGGCTTCTTGTCCACTGTTACCTCGATACGCCGATCGTTAGATTCGGTGGTTCCGGATTCGAGTGAGAGGTTTTCAACGATTTTTGGCAGCCCCACCAACTTCACTTTACTACCGGTCTTGATCGGCAAAGCTGATGCGCGCGCGTTGGGTTCGCGCTTTGGTAGTTCGAGTGGTTCCTTGACGATCTGTTTCGGAGGGCTCGGTACAACCGGGTTTTTCTGTCCGTCCGCTGGCCGCTTGTTTTCCTCGGCCGCCTTTTTCGCCTTGGCAATGAGATCGAGATTCTCCTTTTTCAACGAGTCAGCCTCATTGCTCTTTTGTTTGAGCTTCGATTCGAGATCTACTTTCTCCTGCGTAACTTTTTGTTGTTTTTGAACTTGCAAATTGAGCGATGCGATTTCCTCTCGCAGCCCGCGAGCCTTTTCTTCATCTACTTTGTGCGAATTCTCAAGGTTGGCAACTTTGTTTTTCGATTCCTCCTCATCCTTGCCGACAATGCCGGCAAAGCCCGGCAGCGAGCGCCCGGCGATCAACTCGATGGGAAGAATGCACATGAACATGAGGGCTAATCCCAACACCATACCCAGCGCCAGGGTCAAGACGCCGCCCGAATGCGCCTTGGCCGGAGCGTCGGCCGCTAGCGGTTCGGGCGTCATTGCGGGCCCCACCGGGAGAATAGGTGGCGGCGACGCGAGCGCGGTCAATTTGGGCGACAGCGATTCGGAACTTGGGGAAGAAACGCCAACCGCGATCGGAATCGCGCCCCGAGTCGGACGTGCCATGACGGCCTGTTCGGGCACAATCCGACCGGTCCGCGCAGCCTCCACTAGCGGACTATCGGGGGCTTGGCCTTGGTCTGGATCGAGCAGGATCACGTTCGCGCCGGGCGATTCGAGGATGGCATTTGTCTCCGGCGTGTCGGCCAGGATGCAGCGCCATTGGCACGGCACATCGGGCGGCAGGCCTAGAAAGTAAGTTGAAAACGTTATGTTCCAGCGCTGCGCGGCGGGGATCAAGGCCAGCGCTTCCGCGATCAACGGCAACGGATCCTGTCCGGGACGAAAGACGAGGTATGCCGGGCGATTGGGCGCGGTCATCGACGCGAGGACTCCGGCCCAACCGGCGTCGCCGGTGATTTCCTCCCAGCGCCGGCAGCGAGCGGGCATGGCCTCGCCTTGTGGCACGTCTCGTCCGGTGGGAATTATTCGCGGCGAACGATCACCCCACTCGGTCTCCATGAATCCCGGCTGCTGCAGGAGCCAGGCCGGACCTGCCGACGACAGCTCCGAACGGTCGAGAATGACGTGGTGCGCGAATTTGTTCGTCCGTTGGGAATAGTCCAAACCCGCATCGACGATGCGCGACAGCAAACAAAACGTCTTTCCGTCGAGCGACAATCGAAGGTGCGCCTGAAGGACAGGATTCTGTGCGGCGCGCCTATCGGTTGGCGAATACAGATGACGATAACCGCTGAGCGACTCGACCTTGGCCGTCAACGTGGTTGAAATCCCTTGAGTGACAGCGACCGTGCAAAAGCCATGTTCGCCAGGCCGAAGTCCGCGCGACACGGAAGTGTAGAAGAGTTCGTGACTCATGCGTCCTTCCCCGTACCAGTTGGGGGCTGGCGTTTCGCTACCGGAATAATTCCGGGCATCCGCAAGTTCATGCCGAAGAGGATTGGCACGCTGACGTTCAACGGCTTTAGATCCTTCGGTCGAACGGCCCACAACCCGCTGTTATCTTCCGTTTTCACCGGCGTCGTGCCCAGCGAACTCACTCCAAAATAGCGAACGTTGCCTGCGAATTGCTCGGCGGCATTAACAATCTCCGGGCAGAACTCCCGGAGCATCCCGCGAATCGCCGTCGACTCCGCTTCCACCCGGTCGAGGTTGAGCGCAACCGGGCCGCTGCGCGTGGGTACGAACATCAGTCCGCCTGCCGGCTCCGGAAGCAGTTTGGTCCACAGGTCGCGCTTGGTCACGACGACGAATAACGGCCGGTCGTGCTTTGCCGAGTCCGGAATGTTCGTGAACTTGCGGACCCGATTGGCCGCCTCGACCAACACTAGGTCCTGGCGGTTCAAGCGAGCGTTCGGCGAAGAGCCCGCCAGCAGTTCCTTCTGCCCCAGCCGTTCGCGGAACTGGGCATGTTGAGTGGGGTCAAAGAGATACAGCAGAATGCTGGATTGGGCCAAATGCCTTGTCACCGGGTTGGCCGCAGTGTCCTTGCCCGCCAGGAACGACTCGCCGGCATTATCGTAAAGGCACATGATGCGGGCATAGCGATCGAGCGCGTCGGCTTGCGGGTGCTCTGGCTGAGGCCGCATCGTGAATACAAAGGGACGCGGGTAGCTCACGGCGCGATCGCCGTGCAGCACCATCTGATACATCACGCCTTGTTCTTCGGTTTTGTGGATCAAGTCGCTGAGCTTGACGTACTCGTCCGGCGTCGCGCTTTGAAACAGCCGCTGTTCGTAATCGGTAAGTACGGCGTTGCAAGAGGCATCGGTGTCGCTGAATGAAAGCGCGCAGTTTCGCGGTAGCGTATGGCGAAGGTCCCATAACATCGCCGCCAGAAAATACGACTTGCCGCAGGCGGGCGTGCCTAGGATCGAGACGAACCAAGGCTTGATTTCAAGAAATGTTCGCGGCAGTTGCAAATGGCAGTTCGGGCAGGCCAGATCGCGGCATTCCTCGCCACGCCCGTCCAATGCCGTTCCACGCGGCGTGAACCGAGACGGCAAGAATCGCATCGGCTGTTCCGGACCCAAACGTGGATCGCCGAGAAGGCCGCCGTGAACCGAGATCCAAAGCACCTCGTGCGGTTCGAAACTGTGCCAGCAATGCGGACAAGTCGTCCGAGCCAAGAGAGTCGTGACAACTTTCCGAGCCATGGACCTCTCCCGATCTCGTCCGATGAGACTGCCGTTGCGAGGTTAGTGGCAGGCACGATCAGACTACGATCTTATTGATAACGAACATCGTTGCAAAATTATCGGCTCACCGCGATAGCCGAGGCCGTAGATGCATCTATTGTCGCGTATGGTGCGATGCGAGCGGTTGGCGCCATGAATCGCTAGCGTTGCTCGCGGCAATCATCCAAGTGGGGCGGATCAAGAAGATTAGAGAAAAATGAATGCCCCTGCCGGGCACGAAATCAACTCGGCGCTGGCTTTACTAAAGACCGGGCGGTAGACTGACTCTTCAAACCCAGACTTTCGGTGCGGCCGCTCCCATCGACTCGTTTCGCGGCCGGGCCATCATTCGAGGAGTCTTACTACGATGCGACACCCATTTTCCCGCGTGCGGCGGCCCCTCGCGGCATTGTTGGCGATCGGTCTGCTGACCGCGATCGCGCTGCCGGGCCGATCGGAAGACCCGAAGACGCCGACGGCCGCCGTCGCCCCGGTCGAGCGCGAAAAACAGATCGCCGAAATCGAAAAGCGAATCAGCGAACTCAACAAACTGATCGCCGAAAACACCAAACAAAACGGCGAACTGGAAAAACAGCTGAAAGCGCTGAAAGCCCCGCCGGCCCCGCCCGCGCCCGCGGTTGCCAAGGCCATGAATGCGCCCGACGGCACCATTCCCGACGATTACGCCAAGGCCCTGCAATGGCGCTGCATTGGCCCGGCCAACATGGGTGGCCGCATCACCGCCCTCGCCGTCTTTGAGGCTGATCCCACCACCTACTGGGTCGCCACCGCTTCCGGCGGCCTGATTAAGACCACCAACAACGGCGTCAGCTTCGAGCATCAGTTCGATCGCGAAGCGACTGTCTCCATCGGCGATGTGTGCGTCGCGCCGTCGAACAAGGACATCCTCTGGATCGGCACCGGCGAGAACAATCCGCGCAATAGCGTCTCGTACGGCGACGGCGTTTACAAGTCCACCGACGGCGGCAAGTCGTGGAAGAACATGGGGCTAAAGAAGACGTACCAGATCGGTAAGATCATCATCCATCCAAAGAACCCGGACATCGTTTATGTGGGCGCGCTTGGGCGGCTCTACGGGCCGAACGAGGAACGCGGCGTGTTCAAGACCGAGGACGGCGGCAAGACCTGGAACA
>JBGQCZ010000448.1:0-5268 GCA_041495645.1 Gemmataceae bacterium
CGACTCGGTTCGCGACAAGGCATATCGCATTCTCCTGGGCACGGTCGCGGACGCTTTCGATCTGTCTCGCGAGCCGGCGAAAGTGGTTGAGCGCTACGACACCGCCCCGCTCGTTCGCCCCGAGAACATCAACAAGAAATGGAATAATCACAAGTTCTATGCTGACAACTCCAAGACCCTGGGCAAGCTCTTGCTCTTGGCCCGGCGGTTGTGCGAGAAGGGTTGCCGCTTCGTAACGGTGACCACCAATTTCGTCTGGGACATGCACGCCGACGTGAACAACGCCACCATGACCGAAGGCATGGGCTACATGGGCGCGCCGCTCGATCATGCCCTTTCGGCATTTCTCGAAGACGTCGAGGCGCGCGGGCTGTCGGACAAGATTCTGCTGGTGGCATGTGGGGAAATGGGCCGCACGCCGAAGATCAACAAGAACGGCGGCCGCGACCATTGGGGCAACATCGCTCCGCTCCTCTTATCCGGCGGCGGACTGAACATGGGCAAAGTGATCGGGCAATCGACCCGCAACGGCGGCGAACCCGCCACCGAGCCGGTGACGATCCGCAATCTCATTGCAACGATCGTGCATTCACTGTTCGACGTGGGGCAACTGCGAGTGCTGCGCAACCTGCCACGCGAAGTGCAGAAAATCACCGAATGGTCACCAATTGTCGGCCTGTGACAAGCGAAGAAATAGAACGCGGATGACGCGGATTTGACGGATTCACGCGGATCGAAATGCAATGTTTGATCCGCGTGAATCCGCCAAATCCGCGTCATCCGCGTTCTATTCTGGAGTCACTTCGCGATGTAACTGCGGTGCAGCAATTTGCCGTCGGCACGATCCTTCGCTTCCAACATCACGCCGGTCTTGTTGTCCACCGAGGTGACCTTCACGGGGTTCGGCTTGGCGTCGACTTTGGCTTTCGCCGGTTCGCCCCTTACGACCGCTGGCTGGCCAAGGCCGCCAACGGCGCTGAGCACAACGCGTGCGGCCGCGCCTACTTCCTTTGCTTCGCCCTTGCTCGCTTCGGCCAGGAATGTCTCGACGGTTTTCGTCGTGGCCGGTTCGTACTTCTTCTTGGCGTCGAGTTCGGAGAGCGCGTCCACGGCCGCGCCGTTGATCAGCTTCGGCCACAGCTTCTTGAACAGTTCGTTCGAACCGTACAGGTCGGCGCCTTCGACTTTGCCGTTGATCACGATGACGAATCCCAGCACGTCGTTCTTGCCATCGGGCGTGGTCTTCAGGGCTTTGACGTAAGCGTCCAACTTGGCCAGCAGGTCCTTGTCTTCCAGCGAGAGCTGATAGCTGGATGGGGAATTCGCGTTTTCCACCGGTTTGCCCACGTTCCGGCTGAGCTTCATCTGAGCTTCCTTGACCTTGGCCCAGACGGTGCCCTGATCGCGGGCCGCGTTCAACGCGAGCTTCACGTCCTTGTTGGCGGCTTGCCGGCTGGAAGTGTCGAAGCCCGCCACATTCTCGCTGCCGCGTTTGGTCCAGCGACCGCTCTCGCAGCAGAACGAGTCGATCGGCAGGATCCCCGATTTCGGCGGCACGATCATATCCACGGCCATGAGCCGGTCCTGCTTGCCGCCCTTGACGATGTCGCCGGACTGGATGAACACGCTGCAATCCGAAGTCACGTTTTCCACACTGAGTTGATTGACGTTCGACGTTTCATTGACCACGAGTTTCTTTTGTTCCAGCGCTTCTTGGAGCGTCAGGAGTTTCTGGCCGGCGAGGAGTGAATCCTTGCCGTGCAGCAGAAAGACGGAGAGGTTGCCGTGGGTGAACGGCCCGGAAATGGTCGGCGCCGGTTCCGCGGCGGGCATTGCCGTCGCCAATGTCAGGAGCGCAAGGCAGCCAAGGGATCGGATCATGAGAGCCTCCTCTGGGAATGTGTCCCCGTGCATGGGGTCAGTCGCGGCCGGGCAAGACAGGAAGTTCCCGGCCATGCGAATGCCATTCTAACCGCATAAAAAGACGAACGGGGTAACGGTTCTGTAACGAGTGGTTTGGGGCGAAGTCGGGCATTTCACGAAAACCGGGCTTGCCCAGATTGCCCGAATCGGGTTAGCTTTAGGACGACATTCGACAATAGGAGAATGGGAATGACTCCACGTTGCCTCGCCCCGATTTGCGCCGTGCTGGCGCTGGGGTTTGTTTCCGGCACGACTTGCGGCCAAGACGGCAAGAAAATGGTCGTGGAATTTAGCACCAGTTCAGAAAAAGTGGCGGGCAACGTGGCCGACCTGGCCATTCGCCCGAATACCGGGCAAGCGTTCTATTTGTTCATTACGAATAATTCCGGCAACAGCCGCGACGTCGACATATCCATCGGCGATCCGGCCATGAAAACCATTTACGCTCAGGCGAAACTGCCGGTCAAGGAGAAAGAGCCGGTGCGGGTGATCTTTGTCAAACCTGCCCCGCCGATGCCGCCCGCCGGCGCCGCGCCGCCCGCCGCACCGGCCCCCGTGCCGATGCCCATGCCCATGGCTCCGCCTCCGGGGGTTGAACTCAAGTCCGACTACAACACGATGAAATCCAAGCTCGAGTTCACAATCCGGGTCCGAGTTACCTACACCGTCGACGGCAATAAAACCGTCGAGGACAACGATTTCGCCGTCGGCTCGCGGGCGCCGAACACGTACATCAAGGCCAACAAGGTCACTTACAAGAAGAAGGGCAAAGACAATCAATTGACGTTCGATTTTCTGCCCGACAAGTTGTCCGGAACGGAGCCATGCCCCGTGGAACTGCAGTTTCCGCTGCAAACGGGCCTCGACGTAGCGCGCTTGGGCGAAGGCGTCTACAAACGCAATGTCGCGGCCGACGCCAAGTCCGTTATCCTTTATTCCAAGAACCTCCCCACCGTCGGCGAATCGGGCGGCAACGGCACCGTCAACGTGACGATCGACGGCGTTCCGCGCGCGTACGTCTACCGCCCCAACTTCTTTACCGGGACCGACGGCGCCGAAGGAAAAGTCGACGAACAACAAACTGAAAAGATCCGCTTCATGGAGGCGAGCAAGAACGAAGTCCCGACGACGATTTTCTCCCGGCCCGGCACTGTGCCCATCCGAGTGGAAACCGACCTCGCTCCGGCTACCGCGCTGATTCAATTGAAGATTCGCCGCCTGCCCGACAAGGAAGAAGTCGAGACCATCGTCAAGAAAGCCGCCCGCGAAGAACGCATCTGGTTCGAGCCGGCCGGCCCCGAAGGTATCATTCTGTGTACGAGCAAAGTCAACGATTGGGTGATTCCGCTGGACGCGCGCGATTTTCGCGGCCGCTATGAGCTTCTCGCCGAATTGATCAATCCGGCCAACAAAATGAAGCCGCTGTCGGATTCGATGGCACGCACCCTGGTCATCGACGACACCAAGCCCGAGATCCAAAAAATCGTCGTGTTGCCCAATCGCCCCAAGGACGTCGATCCGCCGCGGCACGTTCGTACCGAACCGCTGCCGGTTCACGTTACGGCCCACGATCCGGAATCGGGGATCGTCAAAGTCGTCGTCTTCCTGGGCAAGGCCGCGCCGGACGGAAAAATCCCGGAGACGGCCGTCGAAGCAACCGCGCCAATGGTTGAAGGCGAGCCGTGGGTGGCCCAGTTGCCGCTGCCGATGGGCGCCAAAGGCGCTCAGGAAGTGACCGCCGTGGCCATCAACGCCGTCGGAATGTCGGAAACTGGGTCGCAAAAGATTCAGTTGCTCGACCCGCCGACCGGCGGCACCATCAAAGGCACGGTGTCGCTTAGTGAAGGCGGAAAGGTTCTGGTTGGCGTCGCGGTCAAGCTCCTCGACGGCGAGGGCAAAGAGAAAGGCGCTGCCAAGACCGACAAAGACGGCATCTTCGAAATGAAGGACGTGGCGCCGGGAACCTACAAGATTGCGGCCGCCAAACCGGACTCGGGCATCGGCACCAAGGGTGCGGAATCCGTGACCGTCAAGGCGGGTGAAGTCAGCAAGGTGAAGATCATCCTCGGCCGCAAGCCGTGACCAATGACCAATGAACCACCAAGTCCAACAATTGGTGGTTCATTCGTCATTGGTGGTTCATTGGCCCGTTTTCCTCTTGCACGCCTTTCTTGCCCCCGTATAATTTCCCATGCACTCACGCGGGTGTAGCTCAGTGGTAGAGCGTCACGTTGCCAACGTGAATGTCGTGGGTTCAAGCCCCATCAC
Source organism: Gemmataceae bacterium (assembly GCA_041495645.1). Classification (GTDB taxonomy): domain Bacteria; phylum Planctomycetota; class Planctomycetia; order Gemmatales; family Gemmataceae; genus JBGQCZ01. Next base: position 4,192 of record JBGQCZ010000448.1, read on the forward strand.
CCGCTCTTTTCGGCCGGGCGGTTCGGAATAGACTGAGGCATTGCCTCGGCGGTTCCGAAACACCCGGCTTTGTCGTTTCATGCCGGTGTCCTGCGCAGGCTAAAGCCTGCGGCTACCGCGGCTGCGGCTACCGCGGCTTTTCTTGTAGGCGCGGGATTTAGCCTGCGCGAAGCTTTTCTTGTAGGCGCGGGCTTTAGCCTGCGCGAAGCGCCCGCGTTACGGTCAATCAAGGTATTTTCAGCATGAGCGAACCAGAGACACCCACTCCCACCGAGACCTCCGGCCCCGCAACGTTGACCGCGCCCGAAAACGTGAGCGAAGGCAAACTGCGCCAAGACGTTGAGATCAAGGAAGTCGGGCCGTGCCGCAAGCACATCAAGGTCACCGTCAATCGCGACGACATCAACACGCGCATTGACGAACATTACACCAAGCTCATGGTGGAAGACCCGGCCTGGGTGCCGGGCTTCCGGCCGGGCAAGGCCCCGCGGCGGCTGGTCGAGCAACGTTTTCGCAAGGACGTGTTCGAGCAAGTGCGAGCCGAAGTCCTGATGGCCAGCCTCGAACAGATCGCCGAGGACCACGACGTCGCACCGCTCGCGCCGCCCGACATCAACCCGGCCAAGATCGAGATCCCCAAGGAAGGGCCGATGGTCTACGAGTTCGAGGTCGAGGTCCGGCCGCAGTTCGATCTGCCGCCGTACAAGGGCATCAAGCTCAAGCGGCCGACCTACGAATTCACCGATGAAGACATCGATCGCGAGGAACGCCGTCTGCTGGAACCGCACGGCACCATCGCACCCAAAGGCGATAACGCTGCGGTTGCCGTCGGCGATTTCGTCATCGCCGACATGACCGCCAAGTTCGGCGACAAAATGCTGAATGAAACCAAGGACGTGAATATCCGGGTCGATCCGCGCCTGGCGTTGCGCGACGGGGTGGCCGAGAAATTCGGCGAGCAGATGACCGGGGCCAAGTCCGGGCAAACGCGGACCGTGGACATCGTTCTTTCCGACACCGCGGCCGATCCCGAGTTGCGCGGCAAGACCGTACAAGGCGTGTTCCAGATCAAGGAAG
>JBGQCZ010000449.1:0-5205 GCA_041495645.1 Gemmataceae bacterium
ATTTCTGCGTCGATCCGGATGATCCGTGGCAGCGAGGCTGCGATCGTTTGCATTCGAAACTCATAGCGCTGGGCGTACCGCACGAATGCGAATTGGCGACGCGAGTCAGCGGGCATACCTGGGACTATTTCAACCACATGGCCGAGCCATCGTTGAAGTTTGTCGTCGCGGGGCTGGAAAAGGAAAGCCGGCGTTTGATGTAAACCGGTGGAAATGAGCGTCTCTGGCCATCGCGGGAGCTTGGCCGTATCTCAACGGTGATATTCCACACCACAATCCTTCGGCCCCCGCCGAAGTCGCGTTGACGGGGAACCGTACATGAGCCAGTTCGAGCTGCGCCCGGGTTTGGAGGATGTGCCGGTCGCGAAGTCGGCCATCAGCTTCATCGACGGAATCAATGCCCGCCTCGAATATCGCGGCATTGCCGTTGAATCGCTGGCTGTTGAAAGCTGTTTCGAGGAGACGGCCTGGCTCCTTCTCACGGGCGACTTGCCCACGCAACGCGAACTCGCGGATTTCGACGATCAGCTCCGGCACCATCGCCGCATCAAGTACAAAGTCAAGGATTTGATCAAGACGTTGCCGGAAACGGGCCACGCGATGGATGCGCTGCAAGCCGGTATCGCGGCGCTGGGCATGTTCTACCCTGCTCGCGACATCAAGAACGCCAAGAGCAACTGGGAATCGGTCATTCGCATTCTGGCCAAAATGCCCACGATTGTGGCGGCCTTTCATCGCAACCGTCATGGCGACGAGGCGATCGATCCGCGGCCCGACTTGGACCACGCCGCCAATTTCTACTGGATGTTGTTCGAACGCGAACCAACGCCGGCTACGCGCAAGGTGATCGATGCCTGCTTCGTTCTGCACGCAGAACACTCAATGAACGCGTCCACGTTTTCGGGTCGTGTAACCGCTTCGACACTGGCCAGCCCGTTTTCGGTCATCAGTGCCGCAGTTGGCACGCTGTTCGGGCCATTGCACGGCGGGGCGAACGAAGAAGTGCTCGACGTGCTGCGCGAAATCGGCTCGGTCGCGAACGTCAGACCGTGGTTCGACGCCAAGCGTCAAGTCGATCCGAAATTCAAAATCATGGGCATGGGCCATCGCGTCTACAAAGTGAAAGACCCGCGGGCGACGGTGTTGCAAAAGCTGGCCGAAAACGTGTTTGCCGAATCGGGCCGCCCCGCGCTTTACGATGTGGCGGTCGAATTGGAACGCGTTGCCGAACCGGTCTATGGGCCCAAGGGCGTGTACCCGAACGTCGATTTCTATTCCGGCATCGTTTACAACTCACTCGACATCGCCACGGATCTGTTCACGCCGATTTTTGCCATTGCTCGCACGGCCGGTTGGCTGTCGCATTGGCTCGAACAATTGCAAAACAACCGCATTTTCCGGCCCGACCAGGAATACGTGGGCAAGCGGAACCAGTCGTACGTTCCGCTGGAAAAACGACCATAAAGAGGTATCACTCCGGAGTCACGGAGGTCAAAGGGTTAGACTCAGAACTTGGACAGCAGTTTCTGCGTCTTCCATTGTGATCTTCGTGACTTTGTGGCTTGACAATCAGGAATCAAATCATGCTGGACGCCGCATTCATTCGGGAACACCTCGACACGGTTAAGGCCAACTGCCGCAATCGCAATATCAAGAACGCGGATCCGGATCGCGTGGTCCATTTGGATGACGAACGCAAGCGGTTGCTGCAAGAGGCTCAGCTGATTCAGCAACGGAAGAACGAAGTGGCCGAGAAAGTCGGCCCGGAGAAAGACCAGACCAAAAAGCAGGAGTTGATCGCGGAAGGGAAAAACCTTCGCGAAAGGGTGAAGGCGCTCGAAGAGCAGATCAATCAGGTGCAAAAGGACTTGCACGCGGCGCTCATGACCATTCCGAACATGACGCACGCGGATGCCCCGGTCAGTACCGACCCAACGGGAAACAAGGTGTTGCATCGCTGGGGCGAGCCGCGAAAGTTCGACTTCAAACCGCTCGACCACGTCACGATTGCCGAAAGGCTCGACCTGGTCGATTTTGAAGCGGGAGCTTCGGTCACGGGGCAAAAGTTCTATTTCTTGAAGAATGAGGCGGCGCTGCTGGAATTGGCCCTCGCGCAGTACGCCATGCACAAACTGTTGAAAGACGGTTACACGCCGATCATCACGCCCGATTTGGCTCGCGTCGAAGTGCTGGAAGGCATCGGCTTTATCCCACGAGATCCGAACCCGGAGACGCGCCAGGTCTACACCGTCGCCGACACCGACCTTTGCCTCATCGCAACGGCCGAGATCACGCTGGGCGGAATGCACCGCGACAAGATCTTCGACGAAGCGCAACTGCCCAAGAAATACGTCGGTTTGTCGCATTGCTTCAGGACCGAAGCGGGCGCTCCCGGCCGCGACACGCGCGGCCTTTATCGCGTTCATCAGTTCACCAAGGTCGAAATGTTCGCGTTCTGCGCGCCGGAGCAAAGCGAGCAAATCCATTTGGAATTGCTGCGCATCGAAGAAGAACTGTTTCAAGGCTTGGAATTGCCCTACCACGTGATCGACACGTGCACGGGTGACCTGGGCGGGCCAGCCTACAGAAAGTACGATCTGGAGGCCTGGATGCCATGCCGCGGTGAACACGGCGAATACGGAGAAGTCACCAGCACGTCGAATTGCACAGATTTCCAGGCCCGCCGCCTCAGCATCCGCTACCGCAAACCAAACCACAAGGGCACTATTTTCGTCCATACACTCAATGGCACCGCGATCGCCGTGAGCCGCGCACTCGTCGCCATTTTCGAGAACTTCCAGCAAGCAGACGGTTCGGTGCTGATTCCAAAGGTATTGCAACCTTGGGTTGGCAAGGATCGCATTGCGGCACGGTGAACCGCGGCACATTTTTCGGCGATATAATGATGCTGTCGTGGCAGGACGGCCGCGACGTCACGCCGAGGAGTGAGCATGGATTCCGCTGACAGGCCGGTTCCCGCTGAAAAAGTGAAATCGTTCCCAGCCGCTCCGGGCCTCTACCTGATGAAAGACGTTCAGGGGGTGGTGATTTACATCGGCAAGGCGAAGAGCCTTCGCAACCGGGCGTCGACGTATTTCACGCTAGCTGCGACGGAAGATCAGCGCACGGCCGAACTCGTCAAGCACATCGCCGATATCGACTTCATTCAAACCGAATCCGAAGTGGACGCGATCCTGATGGAAGCGCGTCTGGTCAAGGACATTCAGCCGCGCTTTAACAAAGACTTGAAAGATGACAAGTCGTTTCCGTATTTGCAGATCCGCATTCGCGAGGAATTTCCGCGCGTTGAATTCACGCGTAAGCCACGTCGCAAGGGCGTGAAGCTCTACGGCCCGTTCACCAGTGCTCGCAGCCTCCGCATGGCGGTACAAGTGCTGCAGCGCATCTTTCAATTTCGCACCTGCTCGCTGGACATCAAGAGTAGCGAGGAACGCTGGCGCTGGTATCGTCCCTGCATCCTGCACAATATCCGGCAATGCACGGCCCCGTGCAATTTCCGCGTGACGCGCGAGGAGTATCGCAAGCAGATTCGAGCCTTGCGGCTGGTACTGGAGGGAAAGAAGGACCGGCTCATCCGCGAAATGGAGAAGGAGATGCTCGCCGCGGCCGAGGCGACCCAATTCGAGAAAGCGGCGCGCCTCCGGGACGAGATGGACGCGCTGCGGAAACTTGAGATGCGCGGCAGCGCCGATAGCGACGTGCAGCCGCATGTGTTTCATATCAACCCACGCAAGGGCCTCAAAGGACTGCAAAAAGTGCTGGGCCTGCCGAAAACGCCGCGCGTAATCGAAGGCGTGGACATCGCCCATTTGCAAGGCTCGGACACGGTTGCGTCGCTCGTGTCCTTTATCGACGGCACACCGTTCAAGCCCGGTTATCGGCGCTTCAAGATTCAATCGGTGGCCGGGGTCGATGATTTCGCGTCGATGCGCGAGGTCGTGTTTCGCCGCTTCCGCCGGCTGCGCGAGGAGGACGCGCCCTTCCCCGACATTCTGTTGATCGACGGCGGCAAGGGACAACTGAATGCGGGGCTCGAGGCTTTTCGCCTGCTCGAGATCGAGCCGCCGTGCCTGATTTCGCTGGCAAAAAAAGAAGAAGAGATTTTTCGACCCGGCGAAAGCGAACCGCTTCGCTTGAGCCGCCATTCCTCGGCGCTGCGCTTGCTCCAAAGCGTGCGCGACGAATCGCACCGTTTCGCGCAGCACTATCATCACGTTCTGCGAAAGAAGAAGCTGCAGGGAGAATGAAACGGAAAGCGACGCCATTCGGCGTCGCTTTCGCTGGAGTTGGCTTACTTCTTTGGCGGACTGCTCAACCAGCCGTCGATAATGAAATCCTTGAACTTTTCTTCGGCCCGTTCGGATGGCTTCGGCAGTGTGTTGGTCGTGGGTTGGAGCCCAGTTTGGCTGATGGTCGAAGACGATTGCGTGCCGGGAGGCGGCGCCAGGAGCGAGGAGCTTGGCTTTTCCTCGGTGCCGGAATTCGGCGTCTGTTTGTTCTTGTCGATCAAGTCCTGAACCTTCTCCGAGCCCTTTTTGACGTCCTGCCCAATCTTTTCCTTGTTGATGTCAACTTCCAGACGCGAATGGCCGGGGGTGCCGGGTTGCAACAAAACGTTGTACCATCCCAGATACCAGCCCAAACCGAGAAACACGACGATCGCCGCGCCCAGGAACGCGAGCATATTGCGCATGATTTTACCCTCCTGATTCTGACGGAATTCCGACACCGCATTCTATCCCGCTGCCGGCGGTTCATAGCGTCAGTGGCCGGTCGCCGTCCAGAGGAATCCGTAAAGATGCACAAACTGAACCGCCCTTCAGATGCAATTTGCGCGCCTCTCGCCTTGGACCGGCGATTCTGGTAAAGATGGAGAAGGGTGTGAAACAGGTAGATTTATCCCGATCGAGTGCCGTGACATGCCGGAAACCGCCCCGCTGTTGGATCCGAAATTTCTGGCTCGGTTGGAACAACTGGAAATCGTCTCGCGCAAGATCTTTCAGGGCCGGATGAAGGGCGAGCGCCTCAGCCGCAAGAAGGGCCAAAGCGTCGAGTTTGCCGACTACCGGAACTACGTCGTCGGCGATGACTTGCGCTTCCTCGATTGGAACCTCTACGGCCGCCTGGACCGATTATTCATCCGCCTGTTTCTCGAAGAGGAAGACCTGCATTTCTACATCCTGA